>NZ_JBHWGV010000012.1:78802-116512 GCF_042732955.1 Kitasatospora sp. NPDC059747
GCCCTCCCCCACGGCAGGGGGCGGGCGCGCCGGCGGTGTCGGCGGGGCTACTGCGGCGTCACGTACGCGCCGGAGATGCCGCCGTCGACGAGGAAGGTGTTGGCGGTCATGAAGGAGGAGTCGTCGGAGGCGAGGAAGGCCACCGCGGCGGCGATCTCCTCGGGCTCGGCGAAGCGGCCCAGGGGGATGTGGACCAGGCGGCGGGCGGCCCGCTCCGGGTCCTTGGCGAAGAGCTCCTGGAGCAGCGGGGTGTTCACCGGCCCGGGGCACAGGGCGTTGACGCGGATGCCCTCACGGGCGAACTGCACGCCCAGCTCGCGGGACATGGCCAGCACGCCACCCTTGGAGGCGCTGTAGGAGATCTGCGAGGTGGCCGCGCCCATCACGGCGACGAACGACGCCGTGTTGATGATCGAGCCCTTGCCCTGGCGCTGCATGTGCGGGATCGCGTACTTGCAGCACAGGTAGACGCTGGTGAGGTTGACCTCCTGGACGCGCTTCCAGGCCTCCAGGCCGGTGGTGAGGATGGAGTCGTCGTCCGGCGGGGAGATGCCCGCGTTGTTGAAGGTGATGTCGAGGCGGCCGTACTCGTCGACGGCCCGCTGGAAGAGGTCGCGCACCGCGGCCTCGTCGGTGACGTCGGCCTGGATGAACAGGCCGCCGACCTCGTTGGCGGCCTTGGCGCCGGTCTCGGGGTCGAGGTCGACGCAGACCACCTTCGCGCCCTCGGCGGCGAAGCGGCGGGCGGTCGCCAGGCCGATGCCGCTGCCGGCGCCGGTGATGACGGCCACGCGGCCGTCGAGTCGCTGGGTCATGCTGATCATTCCTCCGTGGAGATGAAGACGTTCTTGGTCTGGGTGAAGGCGTCGAGGGCGTCCGGGCCGAGCTCGCGGCCGAGGCCGGACTGCTTGAAGCCGCCGAACGGCGTGGTGTAGCGCACCGAGGAGTGCGAGTTGACGGAGAGGTTGCCGGCGTCGACGCCGCGCGAGACCCGCAGGGCGCGGCCGAGGTCCCGGGTCCAGATGGAGCCGGACAGGCCGTACTCGGTGGCGTTGGCGATGCGCAGGGCGTCCTCCTCGTCGCGGAACGGGACGACGGCGACGACCGGGCCGAAGATCTCCTCGGTGAAGGCGCGGTCGTCGTGCCGCACGGGCGCGAGGACGGTCGGCGGGTACCAGAAGCCGGGCCCGTCGGGGGCGCTGCCGCGGAAGGCGACGGCCGACGCGTCCGGGACGTACGAGGAGACCCGCTCGCGGTGGGCGGCCGAGATCAGCGGGCCCATCTCGGTCTTCTCGTCGGTCGGGTCGCCGACCCGCACGCCGCGGACGGCGGGCTCCAGGAGCGCCATGAAGTCGTCGAACACGGAGGCCTCGACGAGGATCCGGGAGCGGGCGCAGCAGTCCTGGCCGGCGTTGTCGAAGACGGCGTAGGGCGCGGTCGCGGCGGCCTTGGCGAGGTCGGCGTCGGCGAAGACGATGTTGGCGCTCTTGCCGCCGAGTTCGAGGGTGACGGGCTTCACCTGGGCGGCGCAGCCCGCCATGATCTCCTTGCCGACCCTGGTCGAGCCGGTGAACACGACCTTGCGCACGTCGGGGTGGGTGACGAAGCGCTGTCCGACGACCGGGCCGCGGCCGGGCAGGACCTGGAGCACGCCCTCGGGGATCCCGGCCGCCAGGGCGAGTTCGCCGAGGCGCAGCGCGGTGAGCGGGGTGAGCTCGGCCGGTTTGACGATGACGGTGTTGCCGGCGGCGAGCGCCGGGGCGAGGGCCCAGGCGGCGATCGGCATGGGGAAGTTCCAGGGCACGATGACCCCGACGACGCCGATCGGCTCCTGGAAGGTGACGTCGATGCCGCCGGCGACGGGGATCTGCCGGCCGAACAGGCGCTCGGGGGCGGCGGCGTAGTACTCGATGACGTCCCGCGCGTTGCCCGCCTCCCAGCGCGCGTTGCCGATGGTGTGGCCGGCGTTGGCGACCTCCAGGGCGGCGAGGTGCTCGCGGTCGGCGTCGACGGCGGCGGCGAAGGCGCGCAGCAGCCGGGCGCGGTCGGCGGGGGCCACCCGGCGCCAGGTGTCGAAGGCGGCGCGGGCGCGGGCGACGGCGGCGTCGGTCTCGGCGAGGCCGGCCAGTTCGACGGTGGTGATCACCTCCTCGGTGGCGGGGTTGACGACCTCGAAGAGGTCAGGTTCGGTCATCGGGCGGTCTCCCTCTGGCTGGCGGTGATGAACGCGTGGAACAGGCGCAGGTCGTCGGGGTCGGTCTCGGGGTGCCACTGGACGCCCAGGGCGAAGCGGTGGCCGGTGAGTTCGAGCGCCTCGACTGTGCCATCGGCACTGTGCGCGGTGGCCTGAAGGCCGGTGCCGAGCCGGTCGACGGCCTGGTGGTGGTAGCAGGAGACCTCGGTGGCGGGCCCGAGGACGGCGGCGAGCCGGCTGCCGTCCGCGAGGCCGACGCGGTGGCGGACGAAGCGGGCGGGGACGATCTGGTGGCTGTCGTCGGGCAGGTGCTGGACGAGGGTGCCGCCGAGTTCGACGTTGAGCAGCTGCATGCCGCGGCAGACGCCGAGCAGGGGAAGGTCCCGGGCGAGGGCGGCGCCGAGGAGCCGGCTCTCCCAGTCGTCGCGGGCGTGGTGGGGCGGGCCGGTGCGCGGGTCGGGGGTCGCCGCGTAGCGGGCCGGGTCGACGTCCGGTCCGCCGGCGAGGACGAGTCCGTCGAGGGCGTCGAGCAGGTGGCCGGCGCCGCCTGGCTGGGGCGGCAGGAGCACCGGGGTGCCGCCCGCGCGGACGACGGCGTCGACGTACGTCTGGGGCACGAGGGAGGCGCGCTGGTTCCAGACGGACCAGGCGGCGTCGTCCTGGTAGCTGCTGATGCCGATGAGGGGTCGCCGGCGGTCGTCGTGGGTCACAGCCGCTCGAATCCGCGGCGCCGCTCCCAGTCGGTCACCGCCCGCTCGTAGGAGGCGAGTTCGGTGCGCCCGGCGTGGGTGTAGTGCCGGACGACGTCCTTGCCGAAGGCCTCGGTGGCGACGGCGCTGCGCTCGAAGGCGTCGACCGCGTCGCGGAGGGTGGCGGGCACCCGGGGCGCGTCGGAGGCGTACGCGTTGCCGGTGAACTCCGGCTGGAGTTCGAGCTGTTGCTCGACGCCGTGCAGTCCGGCGGCGATCAGGGCGGCGACCGCGAGGTAGGGGTTGACGTCGCCGCCGGGGACGCGGTTCTCGAAGCGCAGCGACGGGCCGTGGCCGACGACGCGCAGGGCGCAGGTGCGGTTGTCGCGGCCCCAGGCGATGGCGGTGGGCGCGAAGCTGCCGGGGACGTAGCGCTTGTAGGAGTTGACGGTGGGGGCGAACAGCAGGGCGAAGTCGGCGAGGCAGGCGAGCTGGCCCGCGAGGAAGTGCTCCATGGTGCGGGAGAAGCCGTGCGGGCGGTCGCCGGCGAACACCGGGGCGCCCTGCTCGTCGCGCAGGCTCAGGTGGATGTGGCAGGAGTTGCCCTCGCGTTCGTCGTACTTCGCCATGAACGTGAGGCTGCAGCCCTCCTGAGCGGCGATCTCCTTGGCGCCGGTCTTGTAGACGGCGTGGTTGTCGCAGGTGGTGAGGGCGTCGGCGTACTTGAAGGCGATCTCGTGCTGGCCGAGGTTGCACTCGCCCTTGGCGGACTCGACGGTGAGGCCGGCGCCGGCCATGCCGTTGCGCAGGCGGCGCAGGAGGGGTTCGATGCGTCCGGTGCCGAGGATGGAGTAGTCGACGTTGTACTGGTTGGCCGGGGTGAGCCGGGTGTAGTCCTTGTCCCAGGCCTGTTCGTAGCTGTCCCGGAAGACGATGAACTCCAGCTCGGTGGCGGCCTGGGCCTGCCAGCCGTAGCCGGCCAGGCGGTCCAGCTGGCGCTGGAGGACCTGGCGCGGGGAGACGGCGACCGGGGTGCCGTCGTGGTGGACGACGTCGCACTGGACCATGACGGTGGCGGGGTGCCAGGGGACGGACCGCAGGGTGGCGAGGTCGGGGCGCAGCGTCAGGTCGCCGTAGCCGTTCTCCCAGGAGGAGATCTCGTACCCGTCGACGGTGTTCATGTCGACGTCGACGGCCAGCAGGTAGCCGCAGCCCTCGGCGGCGCCGGGCACGACGTCGTCGAGGAAGTACTCGGCGGCGACGCGTTTGCCCTGGAGGCGCCCCTGCATGTCGGTCATGGCGAGCACGACGGTGTCGACGGACCCGTCGGCGACGCGGGTGCGCAGCTCGTCGAGGGTGAGCCGGGGGGTGGTCATCGGGTCTCCAGTTCGGTGTCCGGGGCGTCGGGCGCGGACGGCGTGGACGGCGTGGACGGTGCGGTCGGGGCGGTCGGGGCGGTCGGGGCGGCGCCGACGTGGGGCCCGGTGAACCAGTGCCGGGCGGAGGCCAGCCACCAGAGGCCGGCGAAGCCGACCACGACGGCCACGGCGACGGGGGTGTAGTTGAAGCTCTCGGCGTCGATCGGACTGGCGGTGGGCAGCATGAACAGGACGGTGATCACCGCCGTCCAGGCGACGGCGACGATGCCTATCGGCCGGCTCCAGCGGCCCAGGTGCCAGGGGCCGCGCGGGAAGTCCTCGCCCTGGCGCAGCCGCAGGTACACCGGGATGACGTAGGAGATGTAGAGGCCGATGACGGAGATCGAGGTCACGGCCGTGTAGGCGGTGTTGTTCCAGAGCGCGGGCAGTCCGAGCAGCAGGGCGCCGCCGGTGGCCAGCCAGACCGCGTTGGTCGGGGTCTGGGTGCGCGGGGAGATGCGGTGCCACAGGCGGGAGCCGGGCAGCGCGCCGTCGCGGGAGAAGGCGTAGATCATGCGGGAGTTGGCGGTGACGGAGGCCATGCCGCAGAAGAACTGGGCGCCGATGACGATGATCAGCAGGAACTGGGCGCCGCCGGAGCCGATCGCGTCGATGAAGATCTGCGCGGGCGGGACCTGGGTGTCGCTGTTGAGCGCGCCGTCGTAGTCGCGGATCGCGAAGGTGATGCCGAGCAGCAGGATCCAGCCGGCGACCAGGGAGACGGTGATGGCGTTGACGATGCCGCGCGGGCCGGAGCGGGCGGCGTCCTGGGTCTCCTCGGTCATGTGCGCGGAGGCGTCGTAGCCGGTGAGGGTGTACTGGGCCATCAGCAGGCCGAGCATCGCGACGTAGAACTGGTTGTGGAACCCGGTCTGGTTGACGAACTCGGTGAGGACGAAGGACACGGAGGCGTGCCGCTCGGGGAGGAACGCGAGCGCGCCGACGATGATCGCGACGCCGACCAGGTGCCACCACACGGACACGCTGTTGAGGAGGGCGACCAGGCGCACCCCGAAGGTGTTGAGCAGGCCGTGCACCACCAGGATGACCGCGAAGATCTCCATGGTGTGCGCGGGGGTGGCCGCGACGCCGAAGCGGAGGTCGAGGAACGCGTTGGTGAAGAAGGCGGCGCCGTAGTCGACGCTGGCGGTCACCGCGACCTGGCCGAGGAAGTTGAACCAGCCGGTGAACCAGCTCCAGGCCGGGCCGCTCGTTCGACTCAGCTTGGCGGACCAGTAGTAGAGCCCGCCGGCCGTCGGGTAGCTGGAGCAGATCTCGGCCATCGCGAGGCCGACGCAGAGGGTCAGCAGGCCGACCACCGGCCAGCCCCAGATGATCAGGGCCGGGCCGCCGGTCTTCATCCCCGTCCCGTACAGGGTGAGGCAGCCGGAAAGGATCGAGACGATGGAGAAGGAGACGGCGAAGTTGGAGAAGCCCGACATCGAGCGGGCCAGCTCCTGGGTGTAGCCCAGCTCGCGGAGGCGTTGTTCGTCGGCGGAAACGGGGGAGGAGTCCACCGGAAACACGGCGGGGCCAGGGTGGTCGGGTGAGCGTGCGTCGGTCATGGGCACCCCTGGGGGTTGAGGGTGTGCCGGGGTGCGCGCGGCCACGACGGCGTGGCGCGGTCGCCCCGGCGGGTTCGACGGTCGGACGGCTCTTCAATGGTCTGGAATCAGTCCATTGGGTGGGTGAGCAGCATCGTTCCGGCTGGACGGGGGCCGCGTCAAGAGTGGGACGGGAACGAGTACGGGAATCCCGTTCGTAGGTACGATTCCGGCGTGGACGTGGACGAAACACGTGAGCGGGCGCGGCTCGACTGGCAGGCCGGGGCGATCTTCCGCCCGGTGCGGACCGGCAACGCCTTCGAGGAGACCGTCGAACGGCTGCTCCAGGCGATCAAGCTCGGCGTCTTCGGCCCCGGCGACCGGCTGCCCGCCGAACGCGACCTCGCCGCCCGGCTCGGCGTCAGCCGCGACACCCTGCGCGAGGCGCTCCGCACGCTCCAGCAGGCCGACTGCGTCGAACCCCGCCGCGGCCGCTACGGCGGCACCTTCGTCACCTACCGGATGCCCGAACCGGACGTCGACGACCTGCGCCGCGCGGCCCGTGACCTCGGCGGCGCGCTGGAGGACGCGCTGACCTACCGCCAGGTCCTGGAGGTCGGCGCCGCCGAGGCCGCCGCCCGGCGCCCCCTCTCCCCCGAGCAGCGGGCCCACCTGGAGAGCCGGCTGGAGGAGCTGGAGGGGGCGCCGGCGGAGCAGTACCGCCAGCTGGACTCGCGCTTCCACCTCGCCATCGGCGAGCTCACCGGCTCCCCCACCCTCGCCGCGGCCATCGCCGAGGCCCGGATGCGGCTCAACGACCTGCTCAACGCGATCCCCATGCTGGACCGCAACATCGAGCACGCCGCCGAGCAGCACCGGGCGATGGTGCGGGCGATCCTCGACGGCGACGGCGACGGCGCCCGCCGCGCCACCGAGGAGCACCTCGCCGCGACGGCGGCGCTGCTGCGCGGCTTCCTGGCCTGAGGCCGCTACGACGCCGCCGCGGACCGGTGGTGCAGCGTGTCGTCCAGCCAGTCGTACCTCACGAGGTCGGGCCGTGCAACTCCCGCTGCCACAGGGCCTCGCCGAGCAGGTCCAGGCCCTGGCGCAGGTGGCGCCGGTAGGTGCCGAAGGGCAGGCCGAGGCGGCGGGCGGCGGCCTCCTGGGTGGGCGCGCCGGAGAAGTAGCCAGCCGTCAGGGCGTCCCGGGCCCGTACGCCGCGCGGGTCCCGCGCGAGGTCCTCGACGGACCGGCGCAGCAGCGCGCGCAACTCCGCGACGGGATCGGCGAGGTCGGCCGCGAGACGGGCCCGCATCAGCGCGCAGGCGGCGAAGGCGCCCGGGTCGCGCCAGTGCGTCAGCGCCTCGCGCACGGCCTGGTCGAACGCGGAGCGCGAGACGGGCGACGGTCCCGACGAGACGGGCTCGTCGGTGGCCGTGATGAAGCGCTGGAGCCAGGCCTCCACGGGCACCTGACGCCAGTCGACGCCGAACACCCCGTAGGTGTGCTCACCGACGCGCGGCCGCGCACCGGTGTCGGCGAGGGTCCCCCTGACACGCTCGGCCCACGTCTCGGCGTCCCGCCAGACGGCGAAGCCGTACGCACGGCCGCGGGCGCGGGCGGACTCCGCCTGGGCGCGGGAACTGCTCAGGTCGATGACGCGCGACGGGACCTGGTAGCGCTCCGGGTAGACCGTGAAGCGGCTGATCCCGATGTGCTCGCCCGGGCGCACCGGCACGGCGGTCTCGGTGTGCGCCCACGCCGCGGCGACGACGGGATCGGTGGCCAGGTCCTCGGGGTCGGGCGGGGCGGGCAGCGCGAGCCGGGCCGTGAACGCCACGACGCGGCCCGTGCCGACCAGGCGGTAGACGCTGAAGGCCTCCGGCTGGCGCTGCGCCCAGTAGCGGACCAGGTCGGCGGAGGCGGTGCCCTCGGCCTCCTCCGCCATGCGCAGCACGACGGCCAGGTCCTCCGGGTGCAGCGGGCGGTCGTGCACCTCGTCCTCGCGGTCCCAGGTCCGCAGCCGCGCCAGGGCCTTGCCCTCCCGGAAGAGGTAGAAGAGCTCGTCGGTGACGGTCCACGCCCGCTCCTCGGGTTCCTCGCGCAGGATCCGCAGGTACTCGTCCGCGAGGCGCCGGCGCATCGTCGCGAAGGCGTTGGGCGCCCGCCAGCGCAGGTCGGCGGCCAGCGTCTCGCGTGCGGCGTCGTGGGGATGGAGCCCCTGGTGCGTGGACTCCATGAACGGCAGGTCCCTCAGCCAGGAGAAGAGGACGTGGGCGTCCTCCTCGGGCAGCACCGCGGTGAGGAGCTCCTCCGAGGTCGAGAAGGCCTGGGCCGCGACCTCCAGGGCGCGCCGGTGGGCGGCGGTGGGCACCTCGCCGATCAGGCCGGTCAGCAGGGTGCGCAGGACGTCCGCCGAGGGGGCCCAGATCTCCTCCCGGCCGCAGCCCGCCGATCCCGCGGCCGCCGCGAGGGACAGCGCCAGCGGGTTGCCCCCGGCGAAGCGCAGCACGCGGTCCCGCAGTTCCGGGCGGATCCGCGCCGCGACGAGCAGGCCGCGGGCCTGCTCCTCGGAGAACGGCTCCAGCTCGGTCACGTGCAGGAGCCCGGACCAGGCGGGGTCCGCGGCCCACTGCGGCTGCGGCGCGAGCCGGCCGGCCAGCACGACCAGGGCGTCGTCCGCGGCGCGCGGCAGGAAGTGGTGCCACAGCCAGCTCTCCAGCCACTGGCAGTGCTCGAAGGAGTCCACGAACAGCACCGTGCCGGGGACGTCCAGGAACGCGGCGGCCGCGCGCTCGAAGTCGGCCGGGTCCCGGCTGACGAAGCGGCCGTCGAGCTCGACGAGCGGCCGTCCCTCCGCGCGGGCGTCGTCCGCCAGGCGCCGCAGCAACGTCGACTTCCCGATGCCGCCCGGTCCGACCACGTAGAAGGCGAACGGCGCCTGCGGCCGCCCGGCCAGGGCGTCGCCGAAGCGCTCCAGTTGCTCGTCCCGGCCTATGAACGCCCGGACGCGCGCGCTGCTGAGCCTCTCCCCCACGGACACCACGGCGGCTCCCCTTCCCTCCGGTTTCAGCCGCCCATCCAACCAGACGCAACTCCTTCGCGTTAGTCTGGACCGCATGAGTGCCCGACCGACCACACGCCCCGGCGGGCGCAGCGCCCGCGTCCAGCAGTCCGTCCACCAGGCCGTCCGCGATCTCGAAGCGGAACTGGGCCGGGACGCCCTCACCGTGCCCCTGATCGCCGCCCGCGCGGGCGTCACGCCGTCCACCGTCTACCGCCGCTGGGGGGACCTGCGGGAACTCCTGTCGGACGTGGCCGTGGAGCGGCTGCGCCCCGACGCCCCGCCGGCCGACCACGGGAGCCTGCGGGCGGACCTGGAGGCGTGGACGGCGCAGTTCGCCGAGGAGATGTCCTCGACGGCGGGCCTCGCGTACATCCGCGACGCGCTGCTGGGCGATCCCGGGCACGGCAACGCGGCGCGCTGCTCCGACTACGCCGCCGAGCAGTTGAAGGCGGTCGGGGTGCGCGCGGCCGGGCGCGGGGAGGCCGTGCCCGACCTGGAGGGCCTGCTGGACGCCGTCGTCGCCCCCCTGATGTACCGGATCCTGTTCCGCCCCTCGGACCTGTCGGCCGCCTACACGGACCACCTGGTGGCGACGGCGCTGGGCCGGATCGCGCCGCCGCCCGCTCTCACGTAAAAGCTAAGGGTTTGCGTTTGAGGGGACTGTGAGCCTAGAGTGCTTAACGCAAAGCATTCGCCTTAAGGCTCAGAGGTGCTTCCATGTCCAGCGTCACCGCCCTACCGTCCCGTCCCCCTCGCCTTCCCGTGCTGAGCCGCCGCGCCGCCTTCCCGCTCCACGCCTCGGTCCTGGTCGGCCTGCTGGCCGCCTCCAGCGCGCCGACCCCCGTCTACGCGCTCTACCAGGCCGCCTGGCACTTCTCGGCCATGACGCTCACCGTCGTCTTCAGCACCTACGCACTCGCCCTGCTGGTGGCGCTCCTGACCGCGGGAACGCTCTCGGACCACCTCGGCCGCCGTCCGGTCCTCGCCGGGGCGCTGGCCGCCGAAGCCGTCACCATGACCCTCTTCGCCACCGCCCAGGGCGTGCCGGCGCTCATCGCCGCCCGGATCCTGCAGGGCCTGGCCACCGGCGTGGCCACCAGCGCCGCCGGAGCCGCCCTGCTCGACTTCGAGGACCCCGACCGCCCCGGCCGGGCCACGGCCGCCAACGGCATCACCCCCGTGGCCGGCATGGCGGCCGGCGTCCTGGCCGCGACCGCCCTCGTGCAGTACGCCCCCGCCCCGACCCGGACGGTCTACCTGCTGCTGCTCGTCCTGTTCACCGCCCAGGCCGCCGCCGTCCTGCTCACCCCCGAGACCGCCCGCCCCCACCCCGGCGCCTGGCGCTCCCTTCGCCCCGCGGTCACCGTCTCCCCCGCCTCTCGCCCGGCCTTCGCCCTCGCCGCGCCCGGCATCGTCGCCGCGTGGGCCCTGGGCGGCTTCTACTCCTCCCTCGGTCCCTCGCTCGCCCGGTTCATCGCCCCGCACGCCACCCGCGCCACCGGCGGCCTGGTCTTCTTCACCATGACGGCCGCAGCGGGCCTCGCCGCCCACGCCGCCCGGGCGCTGCCCGCCCGCACCGTCAACCTCGCGGGCACCGCACTCCTGATCCCGGGCGCCCTGCTCACCCTGAGCAGCCCCCAACTGCACAGCCTGACCGCCCTGTTCGCGGGCACCGCCCTCGCCGGCGCGGGCTTCGGCGCCGTCACCCAGGGAGCCCTGCGCCTGCTGCTCCCCCCGGCCGCCCCCGACGAACGCGCCGGCACCCTCGCCGCCTACTACGTCCTCAGCTACCTCGCCATGAGCATCCCCGCCGTCCTCGCCGGACTGCTCACCAACCTCTACGGCCTTCGGACCGCCGTCGCCGTCTACGCCGCGACCGTCGTCCTGCTGGCCGCCACCGGCCTCACCCACGCCGCGCGGCAGCACCGCCCGGCCCCGCACCCCTCCGGAAGGACCCCCCGATGAACACCGGCTGGAACCTCGGCGACATCACCGTCCGCCGCGTCGACGAGATCGAACTGCCCCGCCAGACCGGCCCCTGGCTGCTGCCCGCCGCCACCAAGGAGGTGCTGGACGAAGCACCGTGGCTGCGCCCCGACTTCGCCGACGCCGACGTCCCCCGCCTGGCGAGCCACGGCTTCGCGCTGGAGGCCGGCGGACTGCGGATCGTCGTGGACACCGGCATCGGCAACGGCAAGACCCGCGCCAACCCGGCCTGGAACGGCCTCGACACCGACTTCCTGGACCGCCTGACGGCCGCCGGCTTCCCGCCCGAGAGCGTCGACCTCGTGATCACCACCCACCTGCACACCGACCACGTCGGCTGGAACACCCGCCTCGACGGCGAGGACTGGGTCCCCACCTTCCCCAACGCCCGCTACCTCACCAGCCGCACCGAATGGGACCACTGGGCCGCCACCGAGCTGGACGAGGCCCGCGCCCAGATGTTCCGCGACTCCGTCCACCCCGTCCACCACGCCGGGCTGTACCACCCCGTCGACGTCCCCGAGCAGGGCCGCGAAGTGGCCCCCGGTGTCCGCCTGGTCCCGGCCCCCGGCCACACCCCGGGCCAGGTCGCCGTGGAGCTGCGCGGAGCCGACCGCCGCGCCCTGATCACCGGCGACAGCATCCACCACCCCGTCCAGCTCTCGCACCCCCACGTGCACAGCTGCGTCGACATCGACTCCGCCCAGGCGATCCGCACCCGCGCCGGGATGCTCGAAGCCCTCGCCGACACCGACGCCCTGCTCCTGGGCACGCACTTCCCGCACCCCACGGCCGGCACCGTCCGCCGCGAGAACGGCCACTACCGCCTCCACGCCGAGCCGGCCGGCCAACTCCCGCCCACGGCGGCCTGATCCAGGCGCCGGCCGCGGCTCACTTGGTGCGCTCGACGCTCCACCTCGGCAGGTACTCGAAGAACGCGACGGCCTCCTCCCGCCACCGCGGACGCCACCCGGCGGCCTCGGTGGCGGCCTCGCGTGCGCGGCGCCGCATGTCCGCCGTCATCTTCCCGGGGACGCCGTGGCGCTCGGCGATGTCCCGGATGGCGGTAATGGCCTCCTCGGTGCAGGCTCCGTCGCCGAGTGCGGACTCCACCAGGGCCCGTTCGGAGCCGGTCGCCACCGCCAGGAGGGCGCGGACGGTGTAGTTGCGGCGCCCTTCCCGGATGTCCGCGCCGGTGGGCTTGCCCATGGCGGCCGCGTCGCCGAAGAGGTCCAGGTAGTCGTCGCGCATCTGCCCGCAGATCCCCACCAGCCGGGCGTAGCGCCGCAGTTCCTCGTCGTGGCGGCCCGGTTCGGCGCCGGCGGCGAGCAGCCCCAGCTGGAGCGGCGCGAGGACGGAGTAGCGGGCGGTCTTGTACTCGGCCACGTCGTGCAGCAGGTCCTCGGCCGGGTCCGCGGTGAAGTCCCGTTCCAGGTCGGCGATCTGGCCGGCGAACGTGGCCGACGCCGCTCGCGTCTGCACCTCCACCATGGCCTGCCGCACCGGGAGCGGGGCCCGGGAGTCGAGGAGGACCCGGAGGGACAGGGCGAGGGCGAGGTCGCCGGCGAGGAGGGCGAGCCCGAGCGCGGCCTGCGGCCGGTCGGGGAACCGGGCGCGGTAGGCGTAGTAGGTGGAGGGGCCGCCCCGGCGGGTGGGGCTGTCGTCGATGATGTCGTCGTGGATCAGCCCGTGGGCCTGGAGCAGTTCGATGCTCAGCGCGGCGTCGTCGAGCCCCTCCACGGGGTCGGCGGTCACCAGGCGGGCTGCTTCGAAGAGGAGGGCCACCCGCATCCGCTTGCCGCCGCGCAGTGACAGGTCCCGCAGGAGGTCGAGGCACTCCGGGGTGAACCGGCTGGACGTCGGGGCGTCGAAGTCGGCGGCCAGGTCCCGGAAGTACTGCTCGAACCGTGCGCCGAACCGCCGCTCGTACCCGGCGAGGCGGGCCCGGATCTGCTCGGTGAGGACGGCGGCATCGGTCACGGGACGGTCTTCCGTTCTAGGAGGGAACGTGCATCCGGCTTGCGCGGAGCGGCACGGACCAGGGCAGCGGTTCTCATGGCGGTGGTTCGGACACCATGCTCCCCCATCCGCAGCGCTGTCCGAGCAGCCGGTGGCCGGCCGACCCTCACCGCCCCAACGCCAAGACTTGGCAATGATTTCCATCTCAAACTACAAGCCCCTGGTTGTGAAAATCGTTTCCATCTAACGTGGAGGTGTCCACCGGAGCTGGACCCCGCCCACCGGCGGGGCCAGCGGGTTCGAAGGAGCAAGTCCCCATGCGTGCCGCCCCGTCCAGCAAGGCCCGTCCCCGCCCCTTCAGAGTCGTCCTCGGCGCCGCTGCCGTCGTCGCCCTCGCCGCCACGAGCGCGTGCTCCACCAGTTCGTCGGCGAGGACCGCAGCCGCGGCGTCCGCGGGGTCGAGCAGCGCCGGTGGCGGCTCGAAGGTGATCCAGGTCGCCGCCGCGGAGAACTTCTGGGGCTCCATCGCCGCTCAACTCGGCGGGGACCACGTCAAGGTGACGAGCATCATCACCAACCCGGACACCGACCCGCACTCCTACGAGCCCACCGCCGCCGACGGCCGCACCGTCGCGGGCGCGGACTACGTGATCGCCAACGGGATCGGCTACGACGCGTGGTCCGACAAGCTGCTCTCCGCGAACCCGGGGCCGAACCGGATGACGCTGAAGGTCGGCGACCTGGTGGGGAAGAAGGAGGGCGACAACCCCCATCAGTGGTACTCGCACGACAGCGTGTACAAGGTGATCGACCGGATCACCGCCGACTACGAGAAGGCGGACCCGGCCGACGCGGCCTACTTCGACCAGCAGAAGCAGACCTTCACCACCCGGACGCTGGCCACGTACAACCAGCTGGAAGCCGACATCAAGGCGAAGTACGCGGACACCCCGATCGGCGCCTCCGAGTCGATCGTCACCCCGCTCGCCGAGAGCGTCGGCCTGAAGATGCTCACCCCGGAGACGTTCCTCGACGCGGAGAGCGAGGGCACCGACCCGACCGCCGCCGACAAGGCCGCCATCGACCGCCAGATCTCCGGCAAGCAGATCAAGATCTACGTCTACAACTCCCAGAACTCCAACCCCGACGTCGTGGCGCAGGTCAACGCCGCCAAGGCGCAGGGCATCCCGGTCGCCCAGGTCACCGAGACCCTCGCCCCGGCCGACGCCACCTTCCAGGACTGGCAGACCCAGCAGTTGCAGGGCATCGCCGAGGCGCTGAAGGCGGCCACGGGCAAGTGAGCGGGCGGAACGAGCCGGGCAAGTGAACAAGCGGAGGGAGACGGGCACATGAGCATCCATCCGATCGAGAAGGTCCGTACGGACATCGGGGACACCGCTCCCGCCGGGGAGCCGGTGCTGTCGCTGCGAGGCGCGGCCGTGCGCGTGGGCGGGCGGACCCTCTGGTCGGGGGTCGACCTGACCGTCGGGGCCGGGGAGTTCACCGCCGTCCTCGGCCCCAACGGGGTCGGCAAGTCCACCCTCGTCAAGGTCCTGCTGGGGGTCCTCCCGGCGGCGGCCGGCGAGGTGCGCGTCCTCGGCGGCGCGCCCGGCGAGCGCAACGCGGCCGTCGGGTACCTGCCGCAGCGCCGCACCTTCGACGCGGGCGTGCGCATCCGCGGGGTGGACGTGGTGCGGCTGGGCCTGGACGGGGATCAGTGGGGGATCCCCGTCCCGGGCCTGGGCCGGGCCAAGCGCCGGGCCGCCCGGGAAAGGGTCGAGCAGGCCGTCGAGCTGGTCGGCGCGGGCAGGTACGCGCACCGGCCGATCGGGCAGTGCTCGGGCGGCGAGCAGCAGCGGCTGCTGATCGCCCAGGCGCTGGTGCGGCGCCCGCGCGTGCTGCTGCTGGACGAGCCGCTGGACAGCCTGGACCTGCCCAACCAAGGTGCGATCGCCGGGCTGTTGGGCCGGATCTGTCACGAGGAGGGGGTGTCGGTGGTGATGGTCGCCCATGACGTCAACCCGATCCTCCACCACCTGGACCGGGTGGTGTACATCGCCGAGGGCGGCGCCGTCGCGGGCAGGCCCGCCGAGGTGATCACCTCCGAGACGCTCACCCGGCTGTACGGCACGCCCGTCGAGGTGCTGCGCACGAGCGACGGCCGCCTGGTCGTGGTCGGGCAGCCGGAGGCGCCCGCGCTCCACACCGACCGGCACGGGAGGGGGGACGCCGATGCCGCTCGCGGCTGATGCGTGGTCACCACGCTTCTCCTGGAACCTGGTCGCCGACTTCCAGGACATGTGGTCCTACCTGTCCATGGTGAACGCCTTCCGGGCCGGACTGATCGTGGCCGTCGTGTGCGCCGTGGTGGGCTGGTTCGTGGTCCTGCGCCGGCAGACCTTCACCGCGCACACGCTGTCCGTCGCGGCGTTCCCCGGCGCCTCGCTGGCCGTCCTGGCCGGCTTCTCCACCTCGCTCGGCTACCTCGGGTTCTGCACCGCCGCGGCCCTGGTGATCGCGGCGCTGCAGCGCGGGGGCCGGGAGGGCGGGGCGGAGGAGTCCGCCGTCACCGGGACGGTCCAGGCGTTCGCGCTGGCCTGCGGCTTCCTCTTCATCAGCCTGTACAAGGGCCTGCTGGAAGGGCCGATGGCGCTGCTGTTCGGCGACTTCCTGGGCATCACCACCGGGCAGGTGGTGACCCTCGCGGTGATCGGCGCGGTGGTGCTCGCCGTGCTCGCGGTGATCGGACGCCCGCTGCTGTTCGCCTCGGTGGATCCGGAAGTGGCGGCCGGCCGGGGCGTGCCGGTGCGGCTGCTGGGCACGCTGTTCCTGGTCCTGCTGGGCGCGGCCACGGCCGAGGCGAGCCAGATCACCGGCACGCTGCTGGTGTTCGCACTGATGGTGATCCCCGCCGCGACCGCCCAGCAGCTCACCGCCCGGCCGGGGCTCGGCCTGGTGCTGTCGGTGCTCCTGGGCCTGGCCGCCTGCTGGGCCGGACTGATCGCGGCGTACTACCA
Source organism: Kitasatospora sp. NPDC059747 (assembly GCF_042732955.1). Classification (NCBI taxonomy): domain Bacteria; kingdom Bacillati; phylum Actinomycetota; class Actinomycetes; order Kitasatosporales; family Streptomycetaceae; genus Kitasatospora; species Kitasatospora sp. NPDC059747. The sequence goes on from NZ_JBHWGV010000012.1 coordinate 94,677, forward strand.
GCCGTACCCGCTGGGCTTCTTCGTGACGGGCTTCGCGTTCGCCGCCTTCGTCCTCGCCCACCTGGTCCGCCACACCTGCGAGGCCGTCGGCCGCCGCGCGCGGACACCACTCGCGACCGGAGGTGCCGCATGACGTCCGTCGTCACCCAGGCGTTCTTCCAGCACGCCCTGCTCGCCGGGACGTTCATCGCGCTCGCCTGCGGCCTGGTGGGCTACTTCCTGGTGCTGCGCGCCCAGATCTTCACCGGTGACGCGCTCAGCCACGTCGCGTTCACCGGCGCGATGGCCGCCCTGGCCGGCGGCTACGACCTGCGCCTCGGGCTGTTCGCCGCGACCATCGGCGTCGGCCTGCTGATCGGCGGCCTGGGCCGGCACGGGCGCGCGGACGACGTGGTGATCGGCAGCGTCTTCGCCTGGATCCTCGGCCTGGGCGCCTTCTTCCTCACCATCTACACGACCTCGCGCAGCGGCGCCCGGGGCGGCGCCGGCACCAGCGTCCTGTTCGGCTCGATCTTCGGCCTGCACGGGAACCAGACCGCCGTCGCGGTCACCATCGCGGGCGCGGTGTGCCTGACCGTGCTGCTGATCGCCCGGCCACTGCTGTTCGCCACGCTGGACGAGGCCGTGGCCGCCGCCCGCGGCGTGCCCGTCCGGCTGCTGGGATTCGCGTTCCTCGCACTGGCCGGCACGTGCGCCGGCGAAGCGACCCAGGCCGTCGGATCGCTCCTCCTGCTCGGGCTGCTCGCCGCCCCGGCAGGCGCGGCGATCCGGCTCACCGACCGCCCGTTCCGCGCACTCGCGCTGTCGGCCGCGCTCGCCGTCGCCGACATGTGGGGCGGCCTGCTGCTCAGCGCGGCGGCGCCGAAACTGCCGCCGAGCTTCGCGATCATGGCCGTCGCCACCGCCGTGTACGCCGCCACCTTCCTGGTCCGCCCGGCCCGGACCGCCGGTCCGGCAACCGCCCGAACCGGGCCGTGAGCACGGAGGGTGAGCCGATGACCTCGACGCCGATCACCGAGACGCCGATAGCCGAGACGGAGAACACCGCGCTGACGGAGGCCTTCCGCCGAGCCGCCGCCCGCCGCCGGACCACGCGCGAACAGACCCGGGACGACGGCGGGTTCGGCCGCCTCACCCCGCAGCGCGCCGAGGTGCTGCGCGCCCTCGCCACGTGCGAGGACTTCGTCAGCGCCCAGCTCCTGCACGCCGGACTGCTCGCCGCCGGCTCCCGGGTGGGCCTGAGCACCGTCTACCGCACCCTGACCGCGCTGGCCGCCGTCGGCCGCGCCGACGTCATCCGCGACACCAACGGCGAACGGCTGTTCCGCCACCGGCCGGGCACCGCCCACCGGCACTACCTCGTCTGCCGCGCGTGCGGCCTGAGCCGGTCCGTCGAGTCCGCCGCCGTCGAGGCGTGGGCCGACCACGTCGCCCGGACATCGGGCTTCGCGGACGTGCGGCACACCGTCGAACTCACCGGCACCTGCGCCACCTGCCTCGCGGCCGGCTGACCATCCGCGGCCGCCACCGGCCGCGCGGACGACCCGCCACTCCCAGGCCCTCCGCTCCCAGGCTTTCCGCGCGACCGGCCCACCGGGACCTCTAGATGAAGATGATTATCAACGCTACTCTATCCCCGCTCCCCACTTGACGGTGAGCAGACAGTTCTCGCCGTCCATCGGCGGCGAGCGGGCTGAGGGGCGGTCACCTTGGTGGAGACGAGTCTCGGCAGCGCCCGGCACCTCACGGCGGAAGCGGCGGTCACCCCGCCCCGCCGGAGGCCCGCGCTGCCGTTCGGGGTACTGGCGGCAGCGGTGGCCACCGTCGTCCTGGTGTCGGCGTGGGACGCGGGCGTCGTGCGGACCTGGCGGACCGTCATGGTCGCCATCGTGGTGCAGGGCGTGCCGTTCCTGGTGCTCGGCACCGTGGTCTCGGCGGCGCTCGGGGCGTTCGTCCCCGAGCGGGTCTTCACCCGGGTGCTGCCGCGCAACCCCGCCCTGGCCGTACCGGTGGCCGGGGTCGCCGGCGCCGTCCTGCCGGGGTGCGAGTGCGCGTCCGTCCCGGTGGCCGGAAGCCTGATGAGACGGGGAGTCGCCCCGGCGGCGGCCCTGGCGTTCCTGCTCTCCGCGCCGGCCATCAACCCGGTGGTGCTCGTCGCCACCGCGATCGCCTTCCCCGGAATGCCGGAGATGGTGCTGGCGCGCCTGGCCGCCTCGCTCCTGACGGCGGTCGTGATGGGCTGGCTCTGGGTGGCGTTCGGCCGGCCGGAATGGCTACGGCTCCCGAAGGGCCCGGCCGGTGACGGCGACGGCTCGCGCAACCCGCTGGAGGAGTTCCGGCGCGGCTTCCAGCACGACTTCCTCCAGGCCGGCGGCTTCCTGGTGGTCGGCGCCGCGGCCGCCGCCACCTTCAACGTCCTCGTCCCGCCGTCGGTGCTGCGCGTCTTCGCCGACGAACCCTGGCTGGGCGTCCCGGTCCTGGCGTTCCTCGCCGTGGTGCTGGCGGTCTGCTCCGAAGCGGACGCCTTCGTCGCCGCCTCGCTGACCGGCTTCTCACCGGTCGCCAGGCTCGCCTTCATGGTCGTCGGCCCGATGGTCGACCTCAAACTCGTCGCGCTCCAGTCCGGGGCCTTCGGCCGCGCGTTCGCCGCCCGCTTCTCCTCCGCGACCTTCGTCGTCGCCGTCGGCACCAGCATCGTGATCGGAGGACTCGCGCTGTGAAGGCCACGCTCCGGGGCCTCGCCCCGTCCCTGCTCGTCGCGCTCGTGGGCGCGGCACTGCTACGGATCACCCTCGCCGGGGACGTGTTCCTCCAGTACGTCAAGGAGGGCCTGCGCCTTCCGCTCATCGGCTCGGGACTCGTCCTGGTCGGACTGGGCATCGCGGGCGTCGCACGCCGGCTGGCCGAGCGGCACCGGGAACCCGTCCTGCGCTTCGGCCGGGACGCCGAGGGCAACGCCGTCTGGCACCGGCCCGCCACGCACGAAGGGCACGACTCCGGGCACGGACACGGACACGGACACGACCACGGCCCGCGGGTGGCATGGCTGCTGACCGTCCCCGCCCTCCTGCTGCTCTGCCTCGCCCCTCCCCCACTGGGCTCGTTCAGCGCCTCCCGCGACGGCACGGACGCCGTCGTCGACCAGGCCGGCTACGCCCAGCTGGCCGCACCCGCCGCCACCGGCACGCCCGGAGCCGCCGGTGACGCGTGGACGGACGTGGTCACCCCGATGTCGCTCACCGAGTTCATCGGCCGCAGCCACGACCCGCAGCGGAGCCTGGAGCACCGCAAGGTCCGGCTCACCGGCTTCGTCGCCCCCGGCGCGCAGCCGGGCGAGTGGTACCTCAACCGGCTGGTCGTCAGCTGCTGCGCGGCGGACGCCCGCCGCCTGCGCGTCCTGGTGCACGCCGACGGCCCGCCCCCGGCCACCGACAGCTGGGTGGACCTCACCGGCGTCTGGCACCCCACCCCCGGTACGTCGGCCACCGCCGCCCCGCGGATCGACGTCTCCGACCAGCACGGCGTCCCCCAGCCCCGCGCCCCGTACCGGGACGTCCCGCCTTCGGACGGGTAGCCGGACACCGCGCAGCGGCGCCGGGCCGCCTTTCGGGTTCGCCCGCCGGACGCGATGATGTCCGGCGGTCCGACTCGTCCGAGTGGCCACGGCCGTCGAGGAGAACACCCGTGAAGATCTTCATCTCGTCCGACATGGAAGGCACCGCGGGGATCGTCGACTGGGAGCAGTGCCGGCCGACGGGCTCCCAGTACGGCTACTACCGGGAGTTGCTCGAGCAGGAGGTCAACGCGGCGATCGAGGGCGCCGCCGCCGCGGGAGCCACCGAGTTCCTGGTCAACGACTCGCACGCCGCGATGTCCAACCTCCGGCCGGACCGCCTCGCGCGCCGCGCCCGCTACCTGTCGGGCCGGCACAAGCCCCTCTACATGATGCAGGGTCTCGACCCGTCGTTCGACGCGGTCTTCTTCGTCTCCTACCACGGCTCGATGTCCGGCGCGGCGTCCGCGCTGTCCCACACGTACAACCCGCGCGCGATCGCCGAAGTGCGGCTGAACGGCATCGCGGCCGGGGAGGCGGGCATCAACGCGCTGGTCGCGCTCGGGCACCGGGTGCCGGTCGTGCTGATCACCGGCGACGACGTCACCGCCGGGCAGTTCGAACCGTTCTGCCCCGCCGCCGAGGCGGTCGTCGTCAAGACCTCGGTCTCCCGGTTCGCCGCCGACAGCCTGCACCCGGAGCAGGCGAGGGAGTTGATCCGGGACGGCGCCAACACCGCCGTACGGAACCTCGGGGACGCCGCACCGCCCGCGATCGCCCTGCCCGCCACCCTCACCGTCCGCTTCCGCAACGCCGATCTCGCCGAGATGGCGACCTGGATCGCCGGCGTGATCCGCGCCGACGACCTCACCGTGCACATCACCGATGACGACCCCGTCCGCCTCTACCGCGCCTTCGTCACCGTCGTGTTGCTCACCCGGGGAATCGCCGAGTAGCCCCCTCGCGCGCCGCCAGCTCGAAGGGGCCGAGCAGGGCACGCGCGGCCCGCCCCGGGTCGGAGTGCCGGAAAACCGTTGGACGGACCGGGCGGGGAGTCGTCATGATCCGCAGTCGTGACGACTCCCGAACACTTCCTGGTCCGGGCCGCCGCCCGCAACAACGCCGAGTGGTGCGCAGCGATGGGCCGATCCCACGGCGTGGCGGGCGAGTTCGGCCCCCACGCCTGGTCCGCGCCGTCCCGCACACCGGTCTACTACCCGGACGCGGTGACGCTGGCGCCGGGCGCCGACGAGGCCGCGCTGGTGTCGCGGATCGACACCGCCGCACCCGGCGCCTCCGTCAAGGACAGCTTCGCCGACCTCGATCTGACAGCGGCCGGCTTCCGGGTCCTGTTCGAGGCGCAGTGGATCCACCGCCCGGCCGGCGCGCCCGCCGTGGCCCCGGATCTCGCCTGGGACGTGGTGGCCGACCCGGACGCGTTGCGCGCCTGGGCACTCGCGTGGGACGACGGGGGCGGCGACGCGGACCTCTTCCGCCCCGAGCTGCTGGACGACCCCGCCACCTCGGTGCTCGCCGCCCGTTCCACCGACGGCCGGGTGGTCGCCGGAGCGGTGGCGAGCCGCAGCGACGAGGTGGTCGGAGTCTCCAACGTCTTCGCACCGAACGGCGGCCCCGACGCGGCCTGGCCGTTCGCGCTGGACGCAGTGGCCCGGTTGTTCCCCACCCTGCCGGTGGTCGGCTACGAGCACGGCGACGACCTGGCGGCAGCCGTCCGCCACGGCTTCGAGCCGCTGGGCCCCTTGCGGATCTGGCTGCACGAGCGGTAGCCGATCTTTCTGCGCGAACGCGACGCTCACGCCTCGGCTCCAGCGTGGCCCGAGGTCGCTCAGCGGGCGGCTTCCCGAGCAGGATCGCGGAGGAGGGCGAGGCGGCTGGCGGTGCGGTCGAGGTCGCGCATGAGGGTGGAGTCCGGGGAGAGGCCGACGAGCGGGTCGGCTCCGATCAGGACCAGGCGGACGTCGCGGTCGCAGCAGACGTCGACCAGGTTGGCGAAGCGCCGACGGCCGTCGGGGGACGCCTCGGTGAGCGGGATGACGCCGTCGAGGACGACGGTGGGGAAGCGGTCGGCGAGCGCGAGGTAGTCGGCGACGGCGGTGAGGCCCTCGCACAGCTCCTCGAAGCCGAACCACACGTGGTCGTCGCGAACCGCCCGGGCCGGCAGCTCACGGTGGTGGGCGGCGACCGGACCCGCTTCCGCGGGCCGGGGCGGGGTCAGGCCGGCCGACGTCTCGTCACCGGGGTGGAGACGGGCGCCGAGGGCGAAGCCGTGGCCGCCGTCCGCCCGGGGCCGCTGCCGGAAGTCGACGGGACCGGAGACGTCCAGCACGTCCATCCGCTCCTCGATCAGCCTGATCGTCGGCTCGAAGAGGTGGTGGTACAGCGGGTCGGGCATCAGGCCGGCGGGCGGGTAGTTGGAGGTGGTGACGAGCGTGATCCTCCGCTCCAGCAGGGTGCGGAGGAGACGGGCGACCAGCATCGCGTCACCCGCGTCGTGGGCGTGGAACTCGTCGAAGACGAGGATCCGGCAGTCACCGAGGAGCTCGTCCACGGCCCGGTCCACCGCCGCGCCGTCCGCGGGCCGGTTCTCCGTGCCGAGGGCCACGCCCTCGTGCAGCCGGCGGAAGAAGTCGTGGAAGTGCAGCCGCCGCTTGCGCGGGGTCGCCAGCCCGTCGAGGAAGGTGTTCACCAGCCAGCTCTTGCCGCGGCCGACCGGGCCCCAGAGGTAGAGGTGCCGCGGACTGCGGCGCAGCCGCCAGGCCGGGTGGGCCAGTTCGCCGGCCAGTCGGCTGAGTCGCTCGACCGGGAGCTCCTGGGCGGGGTCGAGCGTGAATCCGTGCTGCCCGGCTGCCCGCTGGAAGTGTCCGCGCATCGCCTCGTACTGCTTCTGCACCCTGTCCGTCACGGGTCCGGACCCTAGCAGGGCACCGGTATCAGCAAGATCGTCGGCCACACCCCCGTGGTCGTGGGGCGCGCTGCATGGACCGGGGGCGGGGGCGCTCCCACGCAATACGCCGGGGCGCTCCCACGCAATGCGCTCGGACGAACACGCCCTCACACGAACGACACCCGACCCCCGCAGAAGTCTCGCGTCGGCCGGGTGTCGCAAAGCGGTCCGGTCTGCGTACGCTCGCATCCCGATCCGATCCGGTCCGGCCTGTGGGCGGCATGGCAGTCACCGCCGGGATCCCGGTCATGCCGCGCCTACGGAAAAGATCCCATGAGTTACTGCACCCCCTGCCGACGCCACCTCAACGGCGCGCTCTCCTGCCCCGGCTGCGGCCGGGCCGCCGAGGCCACGACCGGGGAGGGTGCGGGCCGGGAACCCACCCGGCCGGTCGAGGCTCCGTCCACCGCGCCGTCGCGCCAGTCGGCACGACGGTCGGCCCGGCGGCGGGCCGGCCGGGCGCGGGGCCGGGTCCTGGCGGTGTCGGCGGCCGGGGTGGTGGTCTGCGGGCTGGCCACCGTGCTGCTGGCCGGCGGCAACTCGGACGGTGCGGTGACCCCGGCCTCTGCCGGCACTGGGTCACCGTCGCAGAACAACGCGCCGATCCCGGCCGCACCGGCCGCACCGGCATCGGCCACCACGGCCGCGGCCACCGCCCGCCCGCAGCCGTCGGCTTCCAGCACCCGGCCGAAGCCGTCCAGCAGCACCACGTCCGCCGCGGCGTCCCCGTCCGGCCCGCCCACGTCCTCCGCCGCGCCCCCTCCCCCGGCGGACCCGCCCGCGAAGCCGGCCCCCAGCACGACCACGCCGAACACCGGCCCCGCTCCCCAGCCCTCCCCCACCCAGCACCCGACCACCCCGCCGGCCACACCTGGCTGCAAACCGTTCCTGTTCTGGTGCACCTGAGCGTTCTGGTGCACCAGAACGACAGCGCGCCCGGGAGGTGTTCAGGCCCGATACGTGAACCGGCCGAGGTAGTGCAGAGCGGTGCCGTGCGGGGTGGTGACGACGTTGGGGGCGAAGACGCAGATCGCGGCGTCGGCCGGCTCGGTGGACTCCACCTGTGACAGCCACTGGTCGGCGTACGAGGCCCCGCGCAGGAGCACCTCGGGCACGACGGGCGCGCAGTGGCCCTCGTCCCGGGCGTGAACGGCTTCGACGCACATCGGTTCGAGCTCGGCGATGCCGGCCTCCGCCATCAAGGCGGACGGCGTCGCGCCCTCGTTCTCCGACCACTCCGGGTCGACGTACTCGCGGATGTCCTCGAACGACGGAAACCGACCGCGGGAGAGGAAGACGTGGACGACGCCGGCTTCAGTCACCCGACGATTGTCGCCCACCGTCGACGAGTTCGCCGCGGTCACTTCCGTGGGCCGCCTGCTCCCGCCAGCGGGCCCGGTGGAAGATCGGCTCGACGGCGACCACGCAGAACGCGTGCATGGGCCGGTTCGTGCCCTCGGGATCGAAGAAGCCGACCATGTCGCCGAGGAGGCTCTCGCCGTGCTGGTGGACGCGGCTGTCCCGGGCCACGCGGTCGCCGACGGCGGTGAGCCAGTCGCCCATCCAGAACAGGAGTTCCGCACGGGCGGTGATGACGATCGTCGCGGCGTGCTCGGTGAAGCGGGCGGGGTGACGATCGGCCCGGCGGCGGACGTCGTCGGGGCGGTCGGGAGGTCGCGCCGCCGGGGCGGTCACGCTCAAGGGCACCGGGGCGCGACGCATCCGGCGCCGTAGATCGGGCCAGTCGGAGGGCCGCAGTTCGGTGTCATCACGAGCCAGGAGCACCGGCAGCGGACGGGTGTCGCGGTCCCCGAAGGTCATCGGTCGGGCATCCGGCGGGACCGGGACGTGCACCGCGCTGTGCGGACTCGTCGCGGCGACGCGGAACAGGGCGCCGAGCCGGAGCAGATCGGCGCGGCTCGCGTTCAGGTACCCGACCTGGTGGTCGGGCGGGTACACGCACGTGTTGCGGAGCATCGGACCGGCGCTCAGGATCCGGCTGAGCCGGGTTCCGGGAGCGGCGACGGGATGGCTCGTCACCCGCAAGCGCATCCGGCCGTCGTCACCCCCCATGCGCCAAGTACAACACGCGCGGCGAGTGGCCTCACACTCCTTTTGCGGGCCCCGGGAATGCCGCCGGCCTCCTCGGGCCTCCTGGCGGCGACGTGCCTGCACCGGGCTCAGCGCGCGCTCACCGGCACGGCCCGGAGCGGCACCAGGGTCGACGTCCCGAGGCTGGAGTTGGCGCGGCGGAACTGTTCGGCGACCCGTCCGCACCCGGGACACTCGCGCAGGTGGCGGGCCAGCTCGCGGCCCCGGCGGCGGCCCGGCCGGCGGGCGTCGCCGGTCAGCACCGACGTGAAGTACCGGCACTCCTTCCCGGCCCCCTCGCCCTCGTGCGCGCTCAGGTAGGCCTCGCGCAGTCCCGCGCGGGCGCGGGCCGCGAGGGAGCGCACACCGCTCGGGGTCATGCTCATCCGCTGGGCGACGGTGGCGGCCGACTCGCCCTCCACGACGAAGAACCACAGCAGCACCTGCCACCGCTCGGGCAGGGCGCGGTAGGCGCCGGCTATCAGGGCGGTCTCCTCGGCCGCGAGCAGCGCGTCGTCGGTCCCGGCCTCGTCGGCCAGGCACTCCGCCCACGTGTGGAAGTCGGCCGCCAGGACGATGCGGTCCCGGGTCTGGGCGCTCCACTCCATGGCGGTGCGCCGGACGCAGGCCTGGAGGTAGGGGCGCCAGGCGTGGCGCGGGCCGCGGCCGCGGGCCACGGACTGGTAGGTGCTGGCGTAGGCCTCGGCGGCGAGGTCCTGGGCCGTCTGCTGGTCGCGGCAGAAGCGGCGGGCGTAGGCGAGCACGGCGCCGTGGTGCCGGGTGAACACCTCGGCCATGACTTCCCTGATGCGCGAACCGCCGGCCGGGGCCGGCGCGGTGAGCACCTCCGCGAGTTCGGCGTCGCTCAGGTCGCTCAGTCCCGGTTCGCGGGTGCTGGTCAGCAGGGTCACCTGGTCCTCCTCGGCTGTGGCCTTCGTCCGGCGGGGATTCCGCGGGCCCGGCCGGTGTGGCGGCAGCAGGGGCCCGCACGGGGGAACCGCCCGGACGAAGGACGCGACGGCGGTCCGGTGCCGGGGCCGTCGGGACGGTGTGGCGGGAAGGGCCACAGCACACCAGTCCCACGGGTTTCCGGGCAACTGTCCGAAAACCTCCGCGCGGCCGGTGATTCCGGATCCGAATGGGGGAAATCCGTGTGCGGGGCGACGGACGCGCCCGGGGTGGCGCCGGAGCCGCCCCGATGACGCGCGGCGGCGCTCCCCGGCACCGTGGCGAGGTCTCGTCAAGCGCGACGGCCACGGATAACAGAAAAGGTCATACGGCATTCGCATGAGTGAACGGGCCTGCCCCGACGGATTCATGACACTGTGCCAGTTGTCGTGCGCCGACTTCGACTTGGCACACGTGTCGAACCGGTGAACAACGGGGCGAGGGCCCCCACCGGCCCGACACCGGTGGAAACCCTCGCCCTGTCGTTCGCTGTTGTCGCCGGTCACCCACCTCCCATGTGTGCGTGCCCGGTGTGGTCGGCGCCGTCGACGACCGTACCGCCGAGCAGCCCGTGCAGGAGGTCCGCGGTGGTGTCGGACAGCACGACCACCCACGCGTCGCCCACGAGGTACGAACCCCCGTACGCCTTGGCCTCCTCGATCCAGGCGTCCTTGGCGCGCGGCGTCGGGAAGGTGGCGATCCAGATCTCCTCGTCACCGGAGGTGCACAGGCCCTGACGCAGGTCCGCCGCGTCGGTGGTGATCTCGGCCGTGCAGCCGATCCGCCGGGCCAGGGCCTCCACGGAGTTCCCGCCGGGGCCGGCCGTCGGCGCCGACGGCACCGTCTGCGCGGCTCCGGCCAACCCGCCGTTGCCCCAGAGGAGTTCGACGGACCCGAGTGCGAGCAGGAGGATCAGCGCGGCCCACTGGAGCGCGGTGCGCACGCGCCGGCTGTTCCCGGCCGGCCCGAGGGCGACGCCCGGGATCCTCACTTGCCCGTCGCCGGCTTGCCCTGCGGGTTGATGGCCGTCCAGAGGCCCCCGGCCATGCCGTTGCCGAGGGCGTCGCCGTAGCCCTTGTCGCCCGAGTAGACGTACGCGGGCGTGCAGTTGATGCTCAGCTGCCAGGTGCCGTCCGGGCGCTGCATCTTGCCGACGAGCTTCGGGTCCACACCCTGGATCTTGGCCGGGTCCACGGGCGCCGCGGGCATCCACGTCTTCAGGCAGTCACCCTCGCAGTTGGAGCGCATGGGCCAGGCGGTGTCCTTCCCGAAGTGGTACAGGGTGCGGCCGTTGGCGTCCACCATGATCGGGCCGAGCTGGGGGTGGGCGAAGATCGAGAGCTGCAGTCCGGCCGGGGGCTGCTGGGTCGGCTGCGGCATCGGGGCGGCGGTGGCGGTGGGCGCCGTCGTGGCCGTGGCCGTCGCCGACGGGGTCGCCTGGGCACCCGCGCCGGTGGCCTTCGACCCGTCCGGCGCCAGGGCGTGCCACGTGCCGCCCACGCCCTCGCCCTTGGTGTCGCCGGGCGCGGTGTCCTGCGCGTAGCGGTAGGCCGGCCAGCCGCCGACCGTCAGCTGGTGCGTGCCGTCGGCCCGGACGATCTCACCCAGCTTGGCCGAGTCGATGCCGGTGCCGGCCATGGTGCTCCTGTCCTTGATGACGGGCGGCCAGGTGGTGGCACACCCCCCGGAGCAGTTCGACATCGGCGGCCTGGCCGAGTCCTTGTCGAACCGGTAGAGCGTGAAGCCCTGGCCGTCCGTCAGGACGGAGCCCAGCTTCTCGTCCACCCGGACGGCCAACTGCCCGCCGGGCGAGCCGCTGCCGGCCGACGAGGGCGAGGCGGAGGCGGACGCCCCGTAGTCGCCGTAGGAGCCGTAGGCCCCGGCCGGAGCCGGCGCCGTCGCACCGGCCAGCTGCCCGGGGTCGGTGGGCCCGGCGGACGGGTAGGCGTTGCCGCTGCCGTTCCCGAAGGCCGCCATGAGCACGAGGCCGGCCAGGAGGAGGCAGAGCGCCACCAGGCCGTACCGCTTCGTTGTCGTCGTCAAGGTATTCCTTGCCTTTCCATCGGTGGAGCCTGGTGTTTCGGGGAATTGCGAGCCCGGAGCGCATGGGTCCGGGAGTGGCGGAGGCGCACGCGGGCCTCGGGCCCGGCGGCGGCTCACTGGATCCGCAGCGCCAGCGCGGGACACCGGTCGACCGCCCTGGCCGCCTGCTGCAGCAACTGCGGCGGGACGGGCATCACGCCGGCAGCGGGGAATCCGTCCGCCTCCAGGCTGATGACCTCGGGCAGGACGCTCGTGCACAGCCCGTGGGCCTCGCAGAGCGTCCAGTCCACGACGATGCTTCCGGCGCTCTCCACGGCCGGCATCGGGAGCACACCCTGGACGGGGCGGCCGCAGCCGTACCGGTGTGTGTGCAGTTGGAGGTCCTCGTCGAAGACCTCCAGGGCCGAGGCCACGAACCGGGAGGCGGCGTCGGGGTGACTGCACGCCCCCCGTCCGGTGACCGCCCGCATCCGGGTCTCGACCGCGTCCAGGGCGGCCCGGCCGCCCCGCACCACCTCCTCCAGTGCTCTGACCAGCGCGGGCAGCCCGAGGTAGCACGGCCCGCACTGGCCGGCCGTCTCGTCGGCCAGCCAGCGGGCGACCCGGAGCGCCTCGCCCAGCGGGCAGGTCGTGTGCGGCAGCGGCAGGATCGCGCCGGCGCCCAGGGCCCCGCCGAGGCTCCGGAGCGACTCGCGCGACACCTCGGCCGCGGCGGCGGCCACCGGGGTCAGCCACGTGCCGTGGTAACCGCCGGTCAGGACGCCCTGCCCGACGTCCAGGCCGAACATCGCGAGCAGCTCGCCGAGCGGGACGCCGGTGGGCGTCTCCACCACCCGGGAGCCGGCGAGGGTCAGCAGGACCGTCCCGGGCTCCGACGGCGTGCCGACCTCGCGGTACGGCAGCGCCCCGAGGCGGGCCGCGACCGCGAGCTGCGCGTAGGTCTCGGCGTTGGACAGCAGGGTCGGCACTCCCCTGACTCCGCTGTCGCTGGTCCGGACGCCGCCGCCGCGCGGGAGGGCGATCCCGCTGGTGATGCCGCGGGCCAGCGCGCTCCCCTCGCCCGAGACGAACCGCTCGGGGAGCCGGGCGACGGAGACCGGCAGCCGGGTGGTCCGCCGCTCGGCCAGCGCCCTGCGCAGCGACTGCTCGGTGTCGGCCCGGGTGACGCCGACCGTCACCTGCTCCGCGTCCAGGGCCTCGGCCGCCAGCAGCGCCCCGTCCAGGACGAGGTGGGGCGTGCGCAGCAGGAGCGCGGCGTCCTTCAGGCAACTCGGTTCTCCTTCCGTGCCGTTGACGACCACGACCGGACGGGTGCGGCGGCGGGCGGCGGCCTTGACGACGGCCCGGAGCTTGCGGGCGAACGGGAAGCCGGCCCCGCCCCGTCCGCGCAGGTCGACGTTCTCGGCGAGGTCGGCCAGCTCGTCGGCCGGCAGCACGGGCATGCCGCCGTGGACGACCAGGTGGGCGCGGTGGTCCAGGCGCTCGTCCCGCTCCAGGCCCGCGAACAGGACCGGCCGGCCGAGCCAGGCGATCGGTGCGCCGCTCATCCGTCCCGCCACCGCCGTCCGGTGCCGACGCCGCCCTGCGGTCGGCCCGCCGCCCCCTCCGTCCGGCCGGGGCCGCCCGGACGAAGGGGACCGAGCGGACGGACGGGTGCGCCGGGCCTGCGCTTGCTGCCGCCGTCCCGGAAGACCAGCCGCAGCCCGAGGGCGATGATCACGCCCACCACGGCCACGCCGTAGAGGACGGAGACCCACGAGGCGGGCAGCCGGCCCGCGTGCAGTCCGTGGTAGAGCGCGGCACCCCACGCCGGGTAGGCGCACATGTGGACGATCCGCCACCGGCGCGCCGCACCGGTCCTGGCCAGCAGCCCGCGGGCGGCCCCGGCGAGGGCGACGGCCAGCAGCAGGTAGCCGGCCAGGGCCCCCAGGCCCAGGACCACCGGCCGGTGCGGGTCGGCGAACGGGACGAAGGCCGCGAGCGCGCCGATCCGGTCCTGGATCAGGTTCATCCACACGTGCAGGACGAGGAACACGACGCCGGCAACGCCCATCGCCCGGTGGATCGTCTGGGCGGCCAGCCGGTGGACCGGGTACAGCAGCAGCCGGTCCGTCGCCGTGAGCCCCCACAGGACGGCGGAGGTGAAGGACACCAGGGTGATGACCCCGGCGGCCACGCCGAGGAACGCCTGCAGCGCGCCGTTCACCATCACGGCCGTCAGGCCGAGCCCCGCCGCCAGCAGCGGGAGGAACCGCCACGCCCGGTGTGTGACCGGGCCACCGGGCTCGGGCCGGCCTTCGGCGGTCCCGTCCGGCGTCCGCTCCCCGACGGCGGCGCGGCGCGCCTGGCGCGTCCGGTCGGCGCGGCCCGTGCGGCTCGCGTGGCCCGAGCGGCCCGCGTGCCCCGCCCGGCGCGGCCGGCCCACCGGCGCCGGTCCGGCGGCCGAGTGCCAGGCCAGGCGGCCGTCCTCCGTCGACATTGCTGAGCCCTCCGGGCTGGTGTGGGTCATCCGCAGCGACGCCCCTCGTTGATGCAGGTCGCCATCTGGTCCAGCAGGTCCCGGGACATCACGTTGATGAAGTCCCCGTGGTCCGTGATCGGGTTGTGGAGCTGCTCGGGGAAGGTGTCCACGGCGAAGCGCACGCCGGTCGGCACGTCGTAGGCGATGCGCTGGGTCAGCCGGGGGATCGCCCGGAAGTTCCGCGGGCAGCTACCGTCCGCCCGCGAAAAGGCGGTGTGGGTGCGGTGGTTGGCGCTGTCGGTGTTCCGGCCGTCCCAGCAGTCGGGGAACTTCAGGGTCCGGACGACCCGGCTGCCGTCCGGGCAGATCGGGTACTTGTCGGCGAGCTGGCGGTCCTCGAAGCCGGTGCAGCTCCACGAGGCGTGGGCGTTGGCCGGGCCGTTGGTGAGCGCCTTGGCGTCGCCGGTGATGATCCGCAGGAAGCGGGTCATCGGCTGGACCCTGTTCCCGGCGGCGGAGTCGTACGTGATCCCGACCTCGGCGGGCTGGAGGATGCGTCCGACGTTGCGGTCCTTCCCGCCGCCCGGCGCCCTCGCGTCCTTCTCCGCCTGACCGTCGAGGACCCGCAGCACCGGCCAGTAGTAGGCCGACTGGTCCCCGTTGGAGCAGGTGGTGCCGGCGTTGGCGAGCCTGCCGTTGGTGGAGAACGCGTCCGTGACGAGGTTCCCGACGTAGTCGTGCATGTGGTGGGCGCCGTTGCTGACACCGGGGGCCACGATCACGTTGTCGGGGTTGAGGTGGCGGTTCTCGTTGAGCCCGCACTGCGAGGTGAAGGTGCCGGTGGCCGGCCCGGTGCGGGTGGGCCTGGCGGTGTTCGGGGTGACGGTCCTGATGTCGACGAAACCGCGCCCCAGGGCGGACCGTCCGCCGCTCGACAGGTTCCTCGGCCCGGCCGCGCCGTTCTGTCCGGTGACGCCGTTCTGCCCGGTGACGCCGTTCTGTCCGGCCGCGCCGTTCTGCCCGCCGTCGCCGCTCCCGCCGTCGGGGGCGTAGTCCTGTGCGGAGGAATCGACCACCAGGTCGCGCCGGATCGCGCAGGTCGCCAGTCCGGAGACGTCCTCGGGCAGGCCGGAGTCCGGGCCCGCGCTCGCGACGAGCTTCTGCAGGGTCGCCGTCCGCTTCCCGGCCAGCTCACCCATGACCTGCTGCTCACCGCCGCCGGAGCCCGGCTCGGCGAGGCTGCGGTACGCGTCCGCCACCTGGACGTCGAGGTCGGCGAGGTCCTGGTCGACGTCCTGCTGCGCGCTCTCCGGCACCGAGGCCAGGGCCGTGCCGACGTCCGCGCAGGCGACCGTGCCCGGCCGGGCCCCGGCCTGCTGGGCAGCGGCCCCCTGCGACCGCGACGGCCGCTGCCCGGCGAACGCGGCCGCCGCGAGCGCCGAGGCGCCGGTGACCGCCAATATCCCGGCCAGCAGGAGGGCGAACGCCTTCCGCCTGGCCTTGCCGCGTTTGTGAATCCTCATGTCGCATCCTCGAAACGGGATCGGGCCTGCCTGGCAGGCCGTGGAAAGCCTTGTGCTGCCGCGGTGTCCGGGCAGGGTTTCTAGTGCTGCGTCGCCGGCCCGGAACTCGGCGCCGGGCTCGGGCCCTGGCTCGGGCCCTGGCTCGGGCCCTGACTCGGAGCGGACGTGCCGGACGGCGGTCCGGAAAGGTCGCCGAATTTCACCAGCCCGGTGTTCTCCAGGACCGTCATGTGGTCGAGCACGGTGGAATTCGCCGTGGTCGCGAGATCGCGGACGGTGGAATTCTGGGTCCCGGCGCGCACCTGGGCGACCACCGCGAAGACCTGGCCGTGGGCGTTGCGCACGATGTTCGCGAACAGCCGGTCGAAATCGGGCCCCTGGGCGTCGTCCAGCTGTTTCAGCCACGCCTTCTGCTGGTCGGAGGGCTCGTCGGGCAGGCCCAGGCCGAGGGTCCTGGCGACGTCCACCACGGCCCGGTCCAGATCCGTGTGCCCGTCGATCAGGTGCTGTCCCGCGGTCCTGACCTCGGGCGTGCCGCCCTTGGCGACGGCCATCCGGCCTGCGGGGATCTCCCACAGCCCGGCCAGCCGGACCCGTTTGACGAAGTCCCGGTCGAGCGGTGTCAGCGGCCCGGACGCCGTCTGCAGGGTCGCCACCGCGACCGGGGACGGGTCCGCCCGCGCAGCGGTGCGGTACGAGCCCGCCGATCGCACGATCGGAACCGCCAGGGCCGTGCCCGTGAACAGCACGGCCACGATCACGAGCAGGGTGGCGAACCACCGCGGAAGTCTGGTCGCCCCGGGTATTCCGTAAACCGCCGTTCCGGGTTCGCGTTTCTTCCTCGAAGATGACATCGGCTTCCTCATCGCGCCGGGATTCCGTTCACCGTCACCGGGCGGACGGTTCGGCGGCGACCGCACCGCGGAACCTCCCGGGAACCACCGGCCGCTTGCGGGCCGGTCACCGTGGAAAGAGGCCAAACCCGGGGATCCGTCCCGCGACTTTGCTCATCCTTTACCCAGAGCGCGCCGGGACGCCGCACCGGAGCGCCATTCCCGACGCTTGTTCGACAATCCGTCAGCATGTGCGAACCATGTGCGGAAGGCCACTGTGGCGCGGGGCCCGGGAGGCGGTAGATTGCCGTACCGGTCGGTACCCCAGGGCGCCGCACCGGCCCTGGTGTCCCCCCTTTCCGTCCGGACGCGAGCGAGGCCATGTGCGACTGAACCTCAATCAACTGGCGGTGTTCGCCAAGGTCATCGAATGCGGCGGCTTCTCGGCGGCGAGCCAGGTCCTGTTCCTGAGCCAGTCGTCCGTCTCGAAACAGGTGCAGAACCTGGAAATAGCCCTGCGCACCCAGCTGGTCGACCGGTCCGGCCCGAAGATCCGCCCGACCCTGGCCGGTGAGGTCCTGCTCGCGCAGTCCAAGGAGGTGCTCGCCCTCGCCGACCAGGCCGTCGCGGCCGTCCAGGCCGCGGCACTCCTACTGGAGGACCCGCTGGTGATCGGCAGCACGAGCACCATCGCCGCGCACTTCCTGCCGTCCGTCCTGCTCGAACTGCGGCACCGGGCGCCCGAGGTGCGCTTCGGCCTCGTCGTCGACAGCGCCGACCGGCTGGCGACCGCACTGGAGGAGGGCCGGATCGGCGTCGCGCTGAGCGGCGGCCCGCTGCCTCCCGGGCGCTACCGGTCGGAGCGCCTCGCCGACGACGACATGCTGCTCGCCTGCCCGGCCGGTCATCCGCTGGCCGGACGGGACGTCACTCCCGCCGACCTGGCGGACGAAACGTTCCTGCTGCGCGAGGCCGGCTCGGACACCCGCCGTCAGCTGACGGACCTCCTGCACGCCTGGGAACTGTCCGGCGCCCGGACGCTGGACCTCTGGGGCACCGACGGCATCAAGGAGGCCGTACGGATCGGCCTGGGGGTCGGACTGGTGGCGCGCCGGTCCGTCCGACTGGAGCTCCGGCACGGCGTCCTGGCCGAACTGCGGATCCACCCGGCGCCCGGGCACCGGACCGTGACGGCCGGCTCGACGCTGGCCCGGCCCCTCACCGCGTACGAGCAGATGCTGCTGCTGGTCCTGCGGGACAGCGCCGCCCGGGCGACCGCGGAGGCGTGATCCCCTTCGATCACACGCGCGGCGGATTCCGCTGCAGGTAGCGGAGGCCCTGCTTGAGGTAGGCCCGCGGGTTGGTGTCCAGATGCCGGGCCCAGGCGGGCTTGCTCTCGCCGCGCCGGTAGGCGTAGCAGGCCAGGGCGTAGCCGAGCATCCGCTCGCTCAGGTAGCCGAGCCGCGAGGACGACCAGCCCTGCTTGCCCTGCCGGAAGTCGAACGCGGAGTTGGCCGTGAAGACGCCCAGGCCGAAGTGCACCGTCAGCAGGTCGGTGAGCGGCTCGTGGTCGCGCCGTTCGGTGGAGACGCGCCGCTCGTCGAGGAGGCGGACGTGTCCCAGCTCGTGCGCGATGGTGGCGACCAGCGCGACCGGACGGGCGGCCTGGCGCTGCGCGACGGCGATCACCGGCCGCCCGTTCTCCCGCCGGTAGTGCCCGGCGGCCGAGCGCGACCTGTGGGCGAGCCCGAGGCCGGCGACCATGGCGCCCTCGCCGTCGTCCGGCTCGATCTCGATCGTCAGCCGGTTGGGCGCCACGTCCAGGTACCCGCAGAGCTGGGCGATCAGGCCCCGGATGTCGGCGTCGGAGCCCGCGTACGGCCCCGGGAAGTACTCGGCGGTCGGCAGCACCGGAGCACGCTCCAGCACCCCGCGCCCGAACTCGGCCGCCAGCCAGGCCATGGACTCCTCGATCCAGACCCGCTCGTCCGGCCCGACCGGGCACTTCTGCGGGAACAGCGCCATGACACCCCCCAGTGATCATGGCCATCATGCACCACGACGCGGGCGGCGTCGGCTACCGGGCCGCGGTGAAACGGACCGAGCCGACGCCGCCTCCGGCGCTGGCACCACCCGGCCCGACGGTGTCGACCGCGTCCTGGCAGCCGGCGTCGCCGAACACGGTCGCCTCCGCGTCGGTGTCGTTGTACAGCTCGGTGACGTCGCCGCCGAGCTCGTAGCACCGGCCGTTGCCCGGGTTGTCCAGGTAGTGCTCCTGGTTGTCGCTGATGTAGGTGAACGTCCCGTCCGTAGCTTGGGCGTTGGCCGGGAATCCGATGCACAGGGCCACCGCGGCGGCGCCGGTGGCCAGCACCCTTCGGAAGTTCTTCACAGGACTCGTCTCCTTCTGAACGGTGAGCCTGAACGGTGAGCTCCCCCGGCTTCCAGCGCTGCCAGTCTCACCGTTCGGCTGCGCGAAGACGTGGGACCTCACTCGAACGGCCCTTCTCCGGCGCTTCCCGTCCCCCGGAAGGCGGTACGCCGGCACTACCCTCCCAAGGTCACACCCAGGACGGTGCCGGCCACGCCGAGCGGTTATCAGGTGTCGTACAGTCCGTTCCAGGGCGCGCCGAATCCGAGCATGTCGGGCTCCAGTTCGGCGTGCGGGAAGCCGTACGCCTCGGTCTTGTCGAACAGCCCCCAGCTGTGGCCGCCGTGTTCGACGGAGAACGGACGGACGGCGATGTCGCCGAAGCGGCGGCCGGGCAGTTCGTCGACCAGCTCCCTGAGGCGGGCCATCGCGGCGTCCGTGTCCTCCTGCCCCGATTCCTCCTCGGCGACTCCGATCCGCGAGCGCAGGTGGCGGCCGTCCCGGTCGAAGAGGTGCAGATAGGTGACGTCGTAGAAGCCGGCCAGGAATTGGCCTCCGTCCCAGCTGCCGGCGAGGTCCGTCCGGAAGCCCGGCTCGTGGGCGATGGGGATGCGCTGCGGGACGGGGAACCGCTGCATCCACGAGAAGGCCCACTCCCAGGCGTTCGCGCGAACCGCCCAGGCATGGAGAGCCTGGCCCGCCTCGGCGCTGCTGCCGCGCTCGGTATCCCCGGACCGCCCCTGACCGTCGTCGTGCATGACGAAACACGCGCCGCCCGGCAGCGGGCAGGCGATCGCGTACTGCGTGGAGTCCGCGATGCGCTCCACGCGCACCGATCCGTCGAGCGGCAGCGCGCTGATCAGCTCACCGAGTGCCCCCGCGGACGTGGCCTCGACCTCTTGCTCCGGCACGCCCGCCGCCGGACCGTGGCTCACCACCACGCGGTAGTCCTGTGTCATGGCAGGAATGATGCCGGACGGCTCCGACAGACCCCTGTCCCGGCCGGGGCGAGGTCACGCATCGTCACTATCTCGGTATGCAGAAAGTGACCGGCCGCTCTGCCGGCCCCGTGGATTCGCAGGGCGGCTGTCGGACCGCCGCCGTCAGCGGTCGGAGCGGAAGGGCCCGACAAACGCAACGCGTTTGCTTTAAGGCGGCGGGAGGGTCTACAGTCACTAACGCAAAACATTAGCTTTTGATGTGGGAGCGCTTCGCCGCCCCACCCGGCCAGGAGGAGCGTCCGCCATGCCCGCAGCCGAACTCACACCACCGGAGGCGGCCCGCTGGGCCGATCGTGCCGGGCTGCCGCTGCCCGCCGACCGTCACGCCGCGGTCGCGGCCACCGCGAACCACATCCACTCCGTCGTCGCGACCCTCCGGGAGCTGGACTTCGGGGACACCCCGCCGGCAGGCGCCTACCGCGCGGAAGGAGGGCGGCCCGATGCAGCCGTATGAGCTCTCCCTCACCGCCGCCGCGGACGCCGTCCGGTCCCGCCGGCTGTCCCCCGTCGAGCTGGTGGACTCGGTCCTCGACCGCATCGAGCAGGTGGAGCCCGACCTCGGCGCCTACGTCACGGTCGCCGCGGAGCAGGCTCGCCGGGCGGCGCGCGAGGCCGAGCGCGAAGCGGCGCAAGGCCGCTACCGGGGGCCGTTGCACGGCATCCCCATGGGGCTCAAGGACCTGATCGACGTCGCGGGCATGGCCACCACGGCCAGCTCCCGGGTCCGCGCCGACCATCGCGCGCCGGCCGACAGCACGGTCGCCGCCCGGTTGACGGCGGCCGGCGCGGTGCTGGTCGGCAAGACCCACACGCACGAGTTCGCGTTCGGCCTGACCACCCCGCAGACCCGCAACGCCCGGGACCACGGCCGGGTCGCCGGCGGCTCCAGCGGCGGGTCCGCCGTCGCCGTCGCGTCGGGCGCGGCGACCTTCGCCCTGGGGACCGACACCGGCGGGTCGATCCGGGTGCCCGCCGCGCTCAACGGGGTCGTCGGCCTCAAACCGACCTACGGTCTCGTTCCCCGTCACGGCGTCACGTCCCTGTCCTGGTCGCTGGACCACGTCGGCCCGATCACCCGCACCGTCGAGGACGCGGCCCTGGTCCTGACCGCCCTCGCCGGGCACGACCCGCGCGACCCCGCCTCCCTGTCCCTGCCCGCCGAGGACTACCGGCCCGGCACGGGCACGGATCTGACGGGACTGCGCGTCGGCGTGCCGCGCACCTACTACTTCGACCACGTCGACCCGCAGGTGGAGACCGCCGTCCGGCACGCCGTCGAGCACCTGGAGGGCCTCGGCGCACGGCTCGTCGAGGTCGACATCCCGATGACCCGCTACATCCAGGCCACCCAGTGGGGCCTGATGGTGCCGGAGGCCGCCGCCTACCACGAGCGCACCCTGCGCACCGCACCGGAGTTGTACGGGGCGGACGTCCGCATCCTGCTGGAGGCGGGCGAGTTGATGAGCGCCGGGGACTACCTGCGGGCCCAGCGCGCCCGGACCATGATGCGGGAGGAATGGGCCGGCCTGCTGGAGACGGTCGACGTGATCGCCGCCCCGACGGTCCCGACGACCGCGGTGCGGGCCGGCCAGGAGACGGTCACCTGGCCCGACGGCACGGTCGAGAGCGTCTCCGACGCCTACGTGCGCCTCTCCGCCCCCGCCAACATCACCGGGGTGCCCGCCCTGACCGTCCCGGCCGGCCAGGACGCCGAGGGCCTGCCGATCGGCCTGCAACTGCTCGGCCGGCCCCTCGGGGAGCGCACGCTCCTGCGCGTCGGTCACGCCTACGAGCAGACGCAGCCCGTCCGGGGGCTCGCCACGGCGTCCTGAGGGCGGCGTCCGGACCGGGCGGAGCTCCGCTCGACACCGAGGCACCCCTTAAACGCAATGACTCAGCCTTAAGGGGTGCCCTGGGCGTCGAGCGACAGCGCGCTCAGCGGCGGGGCACTTGGGCCCAGGGGGATCAGGGCAGAGGCAGCGCGACGGGGGGGGAGCCACTGGGGAGGTGACAACAGTGCGGCGCGCGCGGGAGGGTTGTGTTGTTG
>NZ_JBHWGV010000013.1:0-22122 GCF_042732955.1 Kitasatospora sp. NPDC059747
CCTCCCCGCGCCGCCCGACGGCAGCCGGGCGCCGCTCGCCCGGCGCCCACCGGCGGGCCCGCCGGTCCGCCTGGTACCGCCGGCCGGTCCCCTGGGCCCCTCCGGTCCCTCCGGCCCCTCCCGTTCCGGCGCACCCGGGACGGACGCGCAGACATCACCAGCACGACCGGAACGACCAGTACGACCGGTTCGACCAGCACCACCCGTAACGCCCGCTCCAGCGGAAGGAACTGATTCATGACCATCTCGACCCAGCCGTCCGGGGACCTCAACTGGCTCCTGGACGACCTGGTGGGACGCGTCGCGGCCCTGCGGCACGCGGTGATCCTCTCCAGCGACGGCCTGGCCACCGGCGCCTCCCGCGGTCTCGAACGCGAGGACGCCGAGCACCTCGCCGCCGTCGCGGCCGGCTTCCACAGCCTCGCCAAGGGCGCCGGCGGGCACTTCAAGGTCGGTGGGGTCCGCCAGACCATGGTCGAGCTCGACGAGGCGTTCCTGTTCATCACGGCGGCCGGCGACGGCAGCTGCCTGGCCGTGCTGAGCGAGGCCGAGGCGGACATCGGCCAGATCGCCTACGAGATGGCCCTGCTGGTCAAGCGGGTCGGCGAGCACATGGCCGCCGAGCCGCGCACCGAAGCCGCGCTGCCGCCGGGGAGATGATCGGTTCGATGGCGGATCCGAACGCGGAGGCGGTGGCGGAGCGGGACGAGTCCGTGGCCGCGACGGACGGGGCCGGGCCTGCGGCCGCTTCGAGCGCGGACCCTTCGAGTGCGGACGCCGCGGCCGTGGACGGCTCGTCCGCGGACGAGCTCGCGGACGAGCCCTCGGACGTGCCCGAGGTGGACCTGTTCCGGCCGCGCACCCCGGTCGACGACCGCTGGTTCGACGACGAAGCCGGCCCGGTGGTGCGGTTGTACTCGATGACCCGCGGCCGCACCCGCCCGGTCGAGGACGGCCTGTTCGACCTCATCTCGCTGATCACCGCCGCCGAGCCCGGACCGGACGCGGGGGCCGTGCCCGCGCACGTGCTCGACCCGGAGCACCAGACCATCCTGGCCTGGTGCCGCCGCGAGCCGCTGTCCGTCGCCGAGCTCGGCTCGTACACCGACCTGCCGGTCAGCGTCGTCCGCGTGCTGCTCGGCGACCTCTACGACGCCGAACTGATCAGCGTCACCCGACCCGTTCCGCTCGCCGAGCTGCCGGACGAGCGCCTGCTGCGAGACGTGATCAATGGACTCCGTGCGCTCTGAGTACCACGCCGGGCACGACACCGGAAACGACACCGGAAACGACGCCGGGCACCGCGACGGGCCGGCCGCCGGGCCCGACGCCACCGACCCACGCTGGCGCGGCGGTCCGGCCGTCGCGGTCAAGATCCTCGTCGCGGGCGGCTTCGGCGCGGGCAAGACGACGCTGGTCGGCGCGGTCAGCGAGATCCGCCCGCTGCGCACCGAGGAGGAGCTGAGCGAACTTGGCCGCCCACTGGACGACACCTCGGGCGTGGAGGCCAAGCGCACCACCACGGTGGCGATGGACTTCGGCCGGATCGACCTGAGGCCCGGGCTCGCGCTCTACCTGTTCGGCACGCCCGGTCAGGACCGCTTCTGGTTCGTATGGGACGAGTTGGCGCGCGGAGCACTCGGCGCCGTGGTGCTCGCGGACACCCGGCGCCTCGCCGACTGCTTCCCCTCGGTGGACTTCTTCGAGCAGCGCGGTATCCCGTTCGTCGTCGCGGTGAACTGCTTCGACGGGACGGAACGCTTCTCGCCCGAGGAGGTGCGGGACGCGCTCGACCTCGACCCGGGCGTCCCGGTGCTGCTGTGCGACGCGCGGCTGCGCGAGGACGGGAAGGACCTGCTGGTCGCCCTCGTCGAGCACGCCGCCACCCGGCCGCGCCGTGTGGCCTCCCGGGCCTGACCCTTCGTCCGTCCCCCTCGTGCGCCCGTTCGTTCGCTCTTTCATACGCTCCTTCAATCGCTCCCTTTGCCGTTCCCACCGCCATCCCATCGAGCCGCGTCTCATTTCCGGGTCCGCATCCCGGACGTCCGGCGCGATGAAGGTTGCCTAGACCGGGCCGGCGTGGAAGGCTCTGTGGACGAAGGCCGCCCGGCCATGCCGTCGGGGAGCCCGGATGCGCGTCGGTGCTGACGCTTGTCCGGCAGCAGGCTCTTCGATCACGCACCTTCGGCCCGCAGCCCGCGTCGCCGAGCACGGATCCAGGGGAGGGCAGCAGGATGACCGTCGGTCGGCACACCACCGCGGCCGCGCCCGCCTCCGTCCGCACCCCGGTCCCGTCGGTGCTCACCGCCCGCCGCTACATCGACCACGCGCTGACCTGCAGCGCGTGTTGTCGCTGACCGGCCGGCCCCTCCCCGGTACGCCCGACCCCGCTTGCGGCCCCAGGCCGCTCCGTCCGGCGCACCGTCACCCCGTCGACCAGGCCGGAGCGGCACACCGGAACCCGGCGTGCCCGCGACCGGCGATCCGGCCCCGCCACGCGGAGAGACCACCTGTGAACCTCGCCTTCCCCACCCCCGCCCCCGGAGCCGCCGGGCGCCCACGCGCCGCCGGGACGTTCCCCGTCGAGCGCGGCGGCGCACCGTCCGGGCGGTCGATCGGGCGGACGAGCGGACAACCGAACGGGCGCTCGCGCACGGTCGGTCACGCAGTCGCGGACGGCCGCTCCGGCCGCTCCCGCCGATCCGGTCGCGCTGACCTGGAGCCGTTCTGGCCCTCCAGGCAGCCGCACCTGTTCGATCAGACGTGTCCGGGTTCGCCCAGCGCGTCCCGGTCCTCCGCCCGCTGATTCCGGACTCCGGATCCCGGACCCGCCGTCCGGATCAGCCCAGGCAGTAGCCCGGTCGACGCGCAGACGACTCCACCCCGTCCGTCACGCGCGAAATGAGCGGCACACCATGTCTTCTTCTTCCACGGCCACCCTGCCCCTGCCCACCGCGACCCCGCACCTGCGCGCGGTCCGCTCGGTCCAGCCCGTTCCGTCCGTCCAGTCCGTTCCCGCTGTTCCGTCCGTTCCGTCGGTTCCGTCCGGGCTTGTCAACTCCCAGGTCCGGTCCGCGCGTTCGGTGCCTCCGCACGTGCTCCCGCCCCGGCCCGCCCCGGCGGTCGCTCCGGCCGCGGTGCCTCCGGCGCCGCCGCAGTCGCTGCTGGCGGCGCTGCCGGAAGGCGCCTCCGTGGTCGCGGCGCTGCCCCAGGGCGCGCTGCCGCACACCCTCCTCGCCCAGTACGGTGCGCAGTTCGGCGACCCGGCCGGGCGGCCGATGGTCGGGTACCTGGTGCTCGTGCCCGCGGAGAACCCGGCCGGCGCGGGTTCGACCGTGGTGGGTTCGGCCGGCGGCCCGGCCGGCTCGTCGGCCGCCCGACCGGTCCGCCCGGCGGGCCGGGGCATCACCGTCGACAACGAGCGGCGCAACGCGTACGTGGACGGGCGGCTGCTCGACCTCACGTACCTGGAGTTCGAACTGCTCGCCCACCTCACGGAGCACCCGCAGCGGGTGCACACCCGTGACCACCTGGTCTCCGCCGTGTGGGGCTACGGCCACGTCGGCGACGGTCGGACGGTGGACGTGCACGTGGCCCGTCTGCGGCGCAAGCTCGGATCGGCCTACCGCGACACGATCGTGACGGTCCGCCGGGTCGGCTACAAGTACACGCCGGTGGCATGAGGGGCCGCCCGCTCCGGAGACCGACGGCGAACAGCTGACAGAGAACAGCTGACAGGGAACAGATAACAGACGACAGATAACAGATTTTGAAATCTGTTATCTGTCGTCTGTCACCCGCCCGCCGTCACTGGCTCAGTCGGTCGATCTCCGCGAGCTCCTCCGCAGTCAGCGGGCCGCCGTTCAGCGCGTCGATGTTCTGGTCCAGTTGTGCGACGCTGCTCGCCCCGATGATCACCGACACCACGCGCGGGTCGCGCAGCACCCAGCAGAGGGCGAGCTGGGCGAGCGTCTGCCCGCGTCCCTCGGCGACCTTGGCGAGCGCCCGGAGCTGCTCCAGGCGCGTCCCGTCGAGGGCCTTCTCGCTCAGGAACTTCCCGACCGACATCCGCGACCCGGCCGGCACGTCGCCGGACAGGTAGCGGTCCGTCAGGAGGCCCTGTGCGAGCGGGGAGTAGGCGATCAGGCTGGTCTGGGTGTCGCCGACGGCGTCCAGGACGCCCTCCTCCACGGACCGGTTGAGGATCGAGTACGCCGACTGGTTCATCAGCACCGGCGTCCCCAGCTCGCGCAGGATCGCCACCGCCTCCCGGTGCTGCTCCGCCGGGTAGTTGGAGATGCCCGCGTACAGCGCCTTCCCCGAGCGGACCGCGCTGTCCAGCGCGCCCATCGTCTCCTCGATCGGGGTCTCCGGGTCGTACCGGTGCGAGTAGAAGACGTCGACGTAGTCGAGCCCCATCCGCCCGAGCGACTGGTCCAGGCTGGCCAGCAGGTACTTGCGGCTGCCGCCGTTGCCGTACGGACCCGGCCACATGTCCCAGCCGGCCTTGGTGGCGATGAACAACTCGTCCCGGTACGGGCGGAGGTCCTGCGCGAAGAGGTGCCCGAAGTTGCGCTCCGCGCTGCCGTACGGCGGGCCGTAGTTGTTCGCCAGGTCGAAGTGGGTGATCCCGCGGTCGAAGGCGCGGCGCAGCACCGCCCGCTGGACGTCCAGGGGTTGGGCGTCGCCGAAGTTGTGCCAGAGGCCGAGCGAGACGGCGGGCAGCTGTACGCCGCTGCGTCCGGCCTTGCGGTAGGTCATCGAGCCATAGCGGTCATCCGAGGCGAGGTAGCTCATGCCGGACATCTTGCCAGCCGGTGCGCGTGGATCAAGGCCTTGCCCGCACCCCTGGTCGCCGCCCGCACCCCTGGTCGCCGCCCGCACCCCGCCCCCTGGCCACCGCCTGCGCCCCCACCCCTGGGGTCGCTTGCGCCCGCCTCGGCAGTGCCCGTGCATGACACGGCGTGACGTGACGCGTGCCACCGGCATGGGCGGAATGCCGGCAGGCGGTGCGGGGGATGACGATCGGGCGAGGGAATGCGGGTGAGGGAATGCGGGCGAGGGGCCGTGGCCGCCGGGGGGCGGCGCACGGCCCTCGGTCGTCTGGGGGACGGGTGTGCCGCCAGGGCGGAGGAAACGCCGAGGGGAAACCACTGGCGCTCTGTACCTACTGGTATGTACAGTGATCCACATGGCAACCCAGGACCGTCTCATCGAGAGCACCCAGGAGCTCCTCTGGGAGCGCGGCTACGTCGGCACCAGCCCCAAGGCCATCCAGCAGCGCGCCGGCGTCGGCCAGGGCAGCATGTACCACCACTTCACCGGCAAGCCCGACCTGGCCGCGGCCGCCCTGCGCCGCAGCGCCGAGGAGATGCGCGCCGTCGCGGAGGCCGACCTCGTCTCCCCGGGCAGCGCCTACGACCGCATCGCCGCCTACCTCCACCGCGACCGCGACGTGCTGCGCGGGTGCCGGATCGGACGGATGGCGCAGGACCCGGACGTCATCGCCGACCCGCAGCTGCGGGCGCCGGTCGAGGAGACGTTCGACTGGCTCCGCGGGCGGATCGCCGAACTCGTCGCAGAGGGCCAGGCGGCGGGCGAGCTCGTCCCCGGCGTCGACCCGGTTGACACCGCGGCCGCGCTGGTCGCGGTCGTCCAGGGCGGCTACGTGCTCGCCCGCGCGGCCGACCGCGCCGAGCCCTTCGAGCAGGCCGTCCGCGGCGCCCTCGCCCTGCTCGCGGCCCAGCGGACGAACCGAACGGCCTGAGACCGGATCCGGACCGCGGGCGGGCCCCGCAAGCGCCCGTCCCGATCAAGCCGCCCACGGAGGAGAACCACCCGTGCACGCCATGCAGTACGAGATCACCCTCCCCGCCGAGTACGACATGGGGATCATTCGCAAGCGCGTCGCCGAGCGGGGCCACCTCCTCGATGCCCACCCCGGCCTGGGCCTCAAGGCGTACCTGGTCCGGGAACGCGGGCGCGACGGCTCGCCGGTCAACCAGTACGCGCCGTTCTACCTGTGGCGGACGGCCGAGGGCATGAACGGCTTCCTCTGGGGCCCCGGCTTCCGTGGCCTCAGCGCCGACTTCGGCCGTCCCGCCGTCAGGCACTGGCTCGGTGCCGGGCTCGCGCGAGGGCCCGTGGCCGCCGGGCCCGCCGTGCCCGGTGCGGACGGACCGGCCACCGCCACCCGCCGGACCGTCCGCCTCTCCGAGACCGCCGATCCCGCCGAGGCCGTCGAGCAGGCCCTCGCCGACCTGCCCGACCACCCCGCGCTGCACACCGCAGCCGTCGCGGTCGACCCGAGCCGGTGGGAGCTGCTCCAGATCGCCCTCTGGCGCGGCGAAGTCCCCGACGGCGCGCCCGGCACCCGCTACCGGGTGCTGCACCTGTCCCGGCCCGAACTCGACCGGCTCCCCGCCGGCCGCCACTGGTGAAAGGATTCGCCACCCCATGACCACCGCGCCCGAGTCCCTCGCGCCCCAGTCCTTTGCGCCCGAGTCCCTCGCCCCCGAGTCCCTCGTGCCCGAGTCCCTCGTGCCCGCCGACCTCGCTCCCGCTCCGCTCGATCGCGAGGCCGGTTACGCCCTGCTCGCCGACCTCGCGGGGCCGGCCGCCGTGTCGACCCTCGCCGGCCTCGACGGTCTGGCCCCGGGTTTCGCCGACTGGATCGTCACCGCCCTGTTCGGCGGCACCTACCAGCGCCCCGGCCTCGCCCTGCGCGACCGTCAGGTCGCGAACCTGGCCGCGCTCACCGCCCTCGGCGGCGTCGAGCCGCAGCTCGCCGACCACGTCCGCAACAGCCTGCGGATCGGGATGACGCGTGAGGAGATCACCGAGGTGATCGTCCACCTGGCACCCTACGTCGGGGTCCCGAAGGCCTTGGCCGGCCTGCGCGTCGCCACCGCGACCTTCGCCGAGGCGCAGCAGGCGCAAGCGGTGCAGACGGTGGAGACGCCACAGGCGGCATCGCCCGTCCAGGACCAGGACCAGGACCAGGGCCAGGACATCGCGCAGGGCCAGGACATACAGCGGGAGGCCGGCGCGTGACCGCCACCGTCCGCACGGTCCTGGGCGACGTCGACCCCGCCGAGCTCGGCGTCACCGACTCCCACGACCACCTGTTCATCCGAAGCCCGCTGCTTCCCGGCGAGGAACTGGACGACCCGGCCGCCGCGGAGGAGGTCCTGCGCTCCTTCGCCGCCGGCGGCGGCCGGACCTTCGTCCAGTGGACCCCGCACGGGATGGGACGCGGTGCCGACGCCCTCGCCCGCCTCTCGCGCACGACCGGCGTCCACGTCGTCGCCGCCACCGGAATGCACCAGGCGGTTCACTACGGCGAGGACGCCGGCGGTCTCTCCGCCCGGTACGACGGACTCGCCGAACGCTTCGTCACCGAGCTGACCACCGGTCTCCCGGGCGCTCCCGAGGGCGTCCGAGCCGGGCTGATCAAGGTCGCGTGCGACGTGGGCGCCAGCAGCACGCACACCCGTCTGGTCATGGCGGCCGCAGCCGAGGCCCACCACGCCACCGGCGCCCCGATCGCCGTCCACCTCGAACCCGGCGGCGACCCGTACTTCGTGCTGCTCTGGCTCCACGACCGCCACCGGGTCCCGGTCGACCGGATCGTCCTCGGGCACCTCACCCGCCTGCCCGACGTCCGGCTGCACCGCGAACTCGCTGACGAGGGCGTCTACTTGGCCCTGGACAGCCCCTCGCGGGCCGGCCACGCGGAGGACCACCAGGCCTTCGATCTCATCGCGGGCCTCGTCGACGCCGGCCACGCCGACAGGCTGCTCCTCGGCGCCGACACGACCACCCGCACCGCCCGCCGGGCCGGCGGCCCCACCCGGCTGCTCACCGACCTCGCGCCGCGCCTCGGCCGCACGTTCGGCCCCGAGCTGCCCGAACTGCTCCTCACGGCCAACCCGGCGGCCGCCTTCGCCACCGACTGGCGCACCCCCTGAGGCTGGCGCCCCCGTCCTTTCTGCCGTCCCTCCGACCGGCTCTGCGACCGGCTCCGCGGCCGACTCTCCTGCCATCTCTCCTGTGGCCGACTCCGCCCACCCGGGTTTCAATCCGAGTACCCGGCGGACCACGCCACCTCCAGAGAGGCGGACCGACGATGCACTCCTGGCTCGCTCCCGCCCGGCTCGCCGTCGCCGCGCTCGCGGCCGTCGCCCTCGGTTTCTCCGGCTATCACGCGGCGACCGGTTCCACTGGGGTGGTGAACTACTTCGGTTACTTGACCATCCTCAGCAACGCGGCCGCGGTCGTCGTCCTGGCGCTCGGTGGACTGGCGGGCGTGACCGGCCGCCGCCCCGTGCCCGACCCGGTGCGCGGGGCGGTCGTGCTCTACCTGGTGATCACCGGACTGGTGTACGGCACGGTCCTCGCCAAGTACCCGGACCAGCTGACGATCCCGTGGGTCAACGACGTGCTCCACCGCGTCATGCCGCTCGCTGTGCTCGCCGACTGGCTGATCGACCCGCCGGCGCGCCGCCTGCGCTCGAGGGCAGGGCTGTGGTGGCTGGGCTTCCCGCTGCTCTACCTGGGCTACACGCTGCTCCGGGGCTGGGCCGTCGAGTGGTATCCGTACCCGTTCCTCGACCCCGGCGTGCATGGCGGGTACCGGCGGGTGGCCGGCGCGTGCGCCCTGGTGGCGGCGGCGTTCGTCGTGGTCGGGGCGGCGATCCTGGCGGTCGGCAACGCCCTCGCCGCCCGCCGCGACGCCCGTCACGGCACCGCGCAGCGAGGCCGCCGCGCCCACGCCAGGACGACCTGAACGCATCAGGACGACCCGAACGCACCAGGGCGGCCTGAACGCACCAGGACAACCTGAAACCGACGAACAGCTGACAGATAACAGATTTCGAAATCTGTTATCTGTCAGCTGTTATCTGTCATCCGCCGGCCGTCATTCCCACACCCCGGCCCGCCGGCTCACATGTGGGTGCCGCCGTCGATGCGGATCTCGGTGCCCGTGACGAACGCGCCGTCGTCCGACGCCAGCATCGCGATGACGCCCGCCACGGTCTCCGGCCCCGCGAAACCCTGGCCGATGGCGGGGGCGAGCTTGGTGAACAGGCTGAAGTCGGCGTCGGCCGGCAGGCCCGGGTTGTTGGTCATGCCGCTGTCGATGCTGCCCGGCGCCACGCACACCGCGCGCAGCCCCTGCTTCGAGTACTCCGACGCGATGGCGTGCGTGAAGGACTGGATGCCGCCCTTGGTCGCGGCGTAGGCGGCCATGTACGGGTGGGCGAAACTCGCCGACGTGGAGCTGAAGTTGACCACCACGCCGCCGCCGCTCGCGAGCAGCGCCGGAAGCGCCTCGCGGGTCATCAGGAAGGTGCCGGTCAGGTTCACCGCGAGGAGCTTGTTCCAGAACTCCAGGCTGGTCTCGTGGGTGTGCGAGGAGCGCAGGATCCCGGCCGCGTTGACCAGGACGTCGAGCCCGCCGAGGCACGCGACGGCCTCCGCGACGCCCGCCACGACGGCGCCTTCGTCCGAGATGTCCAGCACCGCGGTGGTGAGCCGGTCGGCGGTGCCGTCGGCGGTCGCGCGGTCCGCGGTGCTCCGCAGGCCGTCCGCGCTGACGTCGACCGCGACGACCTTGCCGCCCTCAGCGAGGATCCGGTGCACGGTGGCCTGGCCGATGCCCGAGCCGCCGCCGGTGATCAGGACGTTCCGTCCGCTGAAGCGCTCCATGGTGGTTCTCCGTTCGTTCCCGTGGTCTCTCGACCTCTAGAGGCACGGTACGCCCGAGTGGCATAACGTGCCAATAAGTCTCGACATGCCGCCACGGCGTGAGCTGCCTCCCTGGCACGAGACGCGTACGCTGAGCCCGTGACCGGACGCCCTTCCCTGACCCAGCGCCGCCGCGAAGCCACCCGGCTGGACATCGCCCGCACCGCCGCCGCGCTCTTCGCCGAACGGGGCGCCGAGGCGACCACCGCCGAGGAGATCGCCAACGCTGCGGGCATCTCGCTGCGCACCTTCTACCGGTACTTCTCAGTCAAGGAGGACGCCGTCGCCCCACTGCTCGCGGCCGGCGGGCGGCGCTGGGTGGAACTGTTCGGGGAAAGCTCCGCCGACCTGCCGGTGCGCGAGGCGCTGGAGCGCTCGGCGGTCGCCTCGCTGACCCCGGCCGATGGGCCCGCCGCCGAGGCCATGCACTGGACCCGCAGCCTGCTGCGCGACCCCCGTCTCGCGAGCACCTGGCAGCGCGTGCACGCCGACTCCGAGGAACGGCTGCGCGGCGTCCTGGCCGACCGCTGCCCGGAGGGCGCGGACGCACTGGAGATCCGCCTGGCCGCCGCTGCGGCGACCGCCGCGATCCGGGTCGCCCTGGAGGAGTGGGCCCTCTCCGACGCCCCCGCGACGGGCCCGGGTTCACCTCAGGAGCTGGGCGCCCGCTGCATGCGCGAACTCACCGGGGGGCTGCGCCTGTGGAGCCGGGTGCCGTGAGCCGGGTGCCGTGAGCAGGCTGTGCGTCAGCGGTCCTCGAAGGCCGCGGCCGGCAGGGGTTCGACGCCGACGACGCGGCGGATGCGGGTGGGCTCGATGAGGACGGTGACGCGCCGCTCGCCGGGGATGCGCCACTCGTAGCGCTCCGCGCCGAGGTACTTGCGGGCGAGATCGTCCATCCGGCGGTCGGCGCGCTCGCCGGTCACGAACCCGACGGCGCGGCCGTGGATCTGGACCCGGTCGTACGGATCGGTCAGGTCGGCGTTGGAGAGGCAGACGCGCGGGTCGCGGCGCAGGTTCCGCTCCTTCGTGCGGCCGATGGCCGTGTTGAACAGGACGAGGTCGCCCTCCAGGTCCACCCACATCGGGGTGACGTGCGGGGCGCCCTCGGCGTCCGTGGTCGCCACGTACCAGATCCGCGGCTCGCGAACCCGAGCCCGGATCTCCTCGTTCCAGCCGCCCACCGCGCCACCTCCAGGGATCCCCGATCACCTGACGTTCTATCAGGTTCGGCTCGGCGAGGTGACAACTTTCAGATGACAGATTTCAAACTCTGTTATCTGAAAGTTGTCATCCGTCACCCGGAACCCCGGCCCGCTAGGGTGGAAGATCGCGTCCCGACGGGGAACCGGGGAGGTGCCCCGGATGTCCTAGCGGCGGGGGTGTGAGTTCGAGGCGTGGGAGCAAGTAGGACATGGGTCTGACGAGCCACAAGGTGTTGGCGCTGACCGTATTGATCGCCGTCGTGATGATGGCCGCCACGGTCTGGCTGTGGCCCAGACTCGCGAGGAAGACCTGGCAGGCGGTGCTCGGCCGGATCGGCACGCTGCTCGCCACCCAGTTCACCGTGCTCGCCGCGCTCGGCCTCGTCGCCAACAACTACTTCTCCTTCTACAGCAGCTGGGACGACCTGCTCGGCACCGGCGGTGACAACGGCCCGGTGGTGATCCACAACAAGGCGGACGCCTCCGGCCGCCTGCTCGTGGAGACGATCGGCCACGCCTCCGTCCAGGGCGGCGGCGCGATGGGCCGCGAGCCCGCCAAGTCCGGCGAGATCCGCAAGGTCCGGATCGACGGCAAGCTCACCCGGCTGTCCACGGAGGGCTACGTCTACCTGCCGCCGCAGTACTTCCAGCCCGAGTACGCGCAGCGCCAGTTCCCGGCCGTGATCGTCAGCACCGGTTTCCCCGGGCAGGCCGAGAACCTGATCACGCGGTTCAACTACCCGGGCGCGGCGCTCAAGCTGCTCCAGGAGGGGAAGATGCAGCCGACCGTCATGGTCCTCATGCGTCCCTCGCCCGCCCTCCCGCAGGACACCGAGTGCGAGGACATCCCCGGCGGCGCGCAGTCCGACACGTACTTCACCAAGGACGTGCCCTCGGCGATCCAGGCGAGCTTCCGGGTCTCCGCCGACCCGCAGGCGTGGGCCTTCATGGGCAACTCCACCGGCGGCTACTGCGCGGTCAAGCTCGCCATGCGCCACCCGGAGGTCTTCCCGACCGCCGTCTCCCTCTCCGGCTACTACCGTGCCGCCGAGGACCCGACCACCGGCGACCTCTTCGGCGGCAGCCGGCAGCGCCGGGACGAGGCCGACCTGATGTGGCGGCTCAAGAACCTGCCGCAGCCCAAGGCGGCCGTCCTGCTGGCGGGCACGAAGCAGGGCGACGGCGACTACAAGCACGACACCGAGGCGTTCATCGACGCGGTGCAGAGCCCCGGCCCGATGAAGGTCTCGTACAGCATGCTGGAGACCGGCGGCCACAACTTC
The DNA here is from genome assembly GCF_042732955.1 of Kitasatospora sp. NPDC059747. Taxonomy (NCBI): domain Bacteria; kingdom Bacillati; phylum Actinomycetota; class Actinomycetes; order Kitasatosporales; family Streptomycetaceae; genus Kitasatospora; species Kitasatospora sp. NPDC059747. Next base: position 12,239 of record NZ_JBHWGV010000013.1, read on the forward strand.
GAGACGTGGAGCAAGCTGCTGCCGTCCTCGCTGGAGTGGCTGTCCGAGCACCTCAAGGTTCCGAACCAGCCGAATCAGCCGGCCCCCGCAGCCTGAAGCCGGCCTTCGTAGGCTGACGGCCGGGCCCCGCAGCCGGACGGTCCCCGCGGCCTGACTCGCTGCAGCCGGCCGGCTTCCGCAGCCCGACGGTCGCCGGCCTCGCGGACCGGCCGGCCTCAGGCCACCCGCTCCAGCGTCCCCGTGTGGAGCTCGCCGACCCGGCCGCCCTCGCCCTCGAAGGTCCAGAACGCGCGCACCGTCAGCCGGACCAGGTCCATCACGTGGCTGACGGTGATGCCGCTCTGCTCCGTCCAGCTGACGAAGTACACCTCGGGCGCGACCTCGGCGACGTGGAGCGCCACGTCCTCCCACTGGCCCGCCGACTCGCCGAGGCCCTCCCAGCGCAGCCGCTTGCCGTCGGCCGAGTAGGCGTTGCGGAAGGCCGCGCCGTTGTCGGCCCGGAAGAGGTAGGTGCGGCCGGCGAAGGCGGGCAGGGGCGCGGTCATGGTGCGGCGGTTCCTCGTCTCTGCGGGAGGGGGCGCGGTGCTCTTGTGCACGACGGTGGATGTCGGACCTCCAATTTATCCGATCGGGCGAGCTCGCACGCCACTGCCAGTGAAGACGCACCCCCGTCACCGTCACCACGCAAGGCCCGCCAGGGCACCGCCGGCCAACAGGTGACACCGGCACCGGCACCGCGACGGCCGGCGGCACCCGGCTGCTCGGCGGGCGCGACCGCCTCGAACCCGCCGGGGCGCCGGACGCCGGGGTCCGGATCGGTGCCCGGCTCGCCCGAACATCAACGGCCCGCCGGGATGCCGGCCAACTGATCCACTGCGCACCGTAGTTGATCGACACGACTGTGAGCTGCGCGACAACCGGCCGAGACGAGTTGTCCGTTCACGGACCGACTGCCTAGCCTGCAACGGCGTCCGCCCTCGCGGACCCCGCCGCCGGGACGCCGAGTCCCGTCCACCCGACGGCGGGCAACCGAGCACCACAGCGGACGGGAGCGGGGGAACCAAGGTCAGCGCCACGACCCGGCACGCCCTCGCGCGTGCCGGCCGCGGCTTGGGGTGAAGCCGTTCCCACCGGCGGCCGGGCGACCTCTCAGTCCGAACCCGACAGCTCACCTCGCAGGCGTCGCAGAGGACACCCCATGCACAAGCCTGCCCGGCGCCCCGCGCCCCGCCACGCCCGCCCGTCCCACCGCGGCCGCACCGCCGCCCTCGCCGCCACCGGCGCGCTCGCCATCACCGGCGCCGGCCTGTTCGGCCTCCAGTCCGCGCCCGGCGCCCAGGCCGCCACCGGTCCGACCGTCACCCAGGACCGGCTCGCCCCGGCCACGATGGTCGCCGGCCGGGCCGCCACCGCGACCCTCACCGTCCACTCCTCGTCCTGCTTCACCGCCAAGACCGTCGGTGTCGGCGTGCGCGACGCGGCCGGCAACAACCTCGACTTCCCCGGCAACGCCAGCAATGTGCCGATCTGCCCGTGGAGCTACACCTTCACCAGTGGCGCGCGTGCCCTGCCGGCCGGCACCTACACCCAGTTCGGGTTCTGGCAGGACTTCGGCGGCGCCTGGCACAACCTGCCGTCGCAGCAGCTCGTCGTCTCCAGCTCCCCGGCCCCGACCACCACCCCGTCGGCCATGCCCACCCCCACCCCCACGCCCACCCAGGCACCCACGCAGGCACCCACGCAGACCCCGAGCGCCACCGCCACCCCGAGCACCCCGGAGCCGTCCTCCCCGATCGCCGGCAAGTCGCTGACCTGGTCCGACGAGTTCAACGGCCCGATCAACTGGGGCCAGCGCTGGGTCGGCGACAAGAGCACCGCGTACAAGTACGGCAACCACAACCCGGACGACAACAAGCTCGACTGGCTGGACCCGAACAACGTCAGCGTGGCCAACGGCGTCGCCACCTTCACCGCCACCCCCGGCAGCAACACGCTGGAGAACGGCAAGCAGTCCTGGAACACGGGCTTCCTCACCACCGAGGGCTCCAGTGAGGGCTTCCAGGTCAAGACCGGCGACTACGCCGAGACCCGGGTCAAGCTGCCGGCCGGCTCCGGCGCCTGGCCGGCCCTGTGGACCTGGAAGAACGGCAACGGGGAGATCGACTCCTTCGAGTACCACCCCGACAACCCGAACCTCCTGGAGCTGACCAACCACGTCAACCCGGGCAACTTCGACTACTACACCAACGCGAGCGCCGTCGCGAAGGACCAGTGGGTGACCATCGGCACGTACTACGGCGCCACCTCGGTGGACTGGTACGTCAACGGCGTGAAGGTGTTCTCGGACGGCAAGGGCGTCGGCGCGAACTTCTCGGCGTACCTGATCCTCAACCTGTCGGTGTGCGCGGGGCAGTACCACCCCGCGCCGCAGGGGACCGCCCCGATCACCTTCGCCGCCGACTACGTCCGCGTGTACCGGTAGCCGTCACCGGCCGTAGCGGACCTCAACCGGCAGCCGTCTCGACGACCCTGATGTCGAACGGCTGCCGGTTGTTGCGCGGGTGCCGGTCGTCCGGGCTGATCACCGTGACCTTCCCGCCGGTCAGCAGGCCCGTATGCGCCATGGGGGAGATCCGCACCGTGACGAGCGCGGTCGCGCTGCGTCCCTCGGGCAGGCCGGGGCCGAAGGTGCAGCGCACCTCGCGGCCCAGGAACGCCTCGCAGTTCTCGGGGAAGTACGGGCCCACCGCCGTCACCTCCTCCGGCAGGGTGACGATCACGGTGAAGGGCGAGGCGGTGGTGTCCGGGCCGAGGTTGGCGACGAAGGCGTGCACGGTCGTGGTGCCGCCGGGCGGCGCGGGGCTGGGGTCGAGCCGGACGACCTCCAGGTCGGAGTCGGACAGCGCCGCGGCCCGGCTCTCCGGCGCGAGCTGCACGGCCGGACGGGGGTCGGGCCGCTGCCCGGCCCACGACGGGACGGCGGTCAGCGTCGCCACCGCACAGCCTGCCGCCACGGCCACCGTCAGCCACGTCCCGCTCCGTGTCGCGTTCCCCGTCCTGCCGCGAAGCCTCTTGCGCCTGCGCTCCATCGCCGTTCACCATGCCCTCGTGCTCCGGCCGCCTGCGCTGTCGCGGGCCGCGTCCGCACCAGGGTGGCCGAGCGGCGGGCGGCCGTCGCCGCGCCCCGCCCTCCGTCCGCTCGAACGGAGGAACGCGTGCGCAGGAAGTCGACCAGTCCGACTTCCTGCGCATGACACCTCAACTGATCACCCATCAGGGTGCGAGGACCTGCCCGAGCCGGGCCGCGATCTTGTGCATCACCGGGACGAGCGAGGCCGCGCCGTCCTGCTGCTCCAGCGCCCGGATGCGGGCCTCGGGGCCGGAGACCGACAGCGCCGTCGGCGTCGGCGCGCCCGGGACGGCGAGCGCGATGCAGCGCACCCCGATCTCCTGCTCCTGGTCGTCGACGACGTACCCGCGCTCGCGCGCCTCGGCGAGCTGGTGCAGCAGCTCCTGCGGGTCGGTGACGGTGTACTCGGTGTGCGCGGGCAGCGTGTTGGGGCCGAGTATGGCGCGGGCCTCCTCCTCGGGGAGCTGGGCGAGCAGCGCCTTGCCGACGCCGGTGCAGTGCGGCTGCACCCGCCGGCCGACCTCGGTGAACATCCGCATCGACCGGCGCGACTGCACCTGCCCGACGTAGACCACTTCGCCGCCCTCCAGGACCGCGAGGTTCGCGGTCTCGCCGGTGGCCTCCATCAGCTCGGCCAGGTAGGGGCGGGCCCAGCTGCCGAGCAGGCGCCCGGCGGTCTCGCCGAGCCGGATCAGCCGGGGGCCGAGGGTGTAGCGGCGGGCGGTGTCCTGGCGGACGTAACCCTGCTGCACGAGGGTACGTACCAGGCGGTGGATGGTCGGCATCGGCAGGCCGGAGGTGGTGGAGAGCTCGCTGAGCGTCGCCACGCCGCCGGAGTCGGCCAGCGCCTCCAGGAGCTGGAAGGCGCGTTCGACGGACTGCACGCCGCCGCTCGCGCGGTCGGCGCCCGTCGTCGATGCTGTGTCGGGGGTCGCAACCACCGGCGTTCCCTTCGCTGTCGGGGAGGAGTAGAGTCCCGGCGATCACATCAACAAACCGTTGAAATTCTGTATCGCGGAAACTAGTCTCCACCTTACAGAATCGAATGCGCCGACAGGTGGGTTCGGATCAAGGAAGTTCCCCAAAGGAAGCTCCCACCGGAGCTCCCTTCGCCAGGCTCAACCGTCTTAGGAGTGTCCTGCTCATGGCCACAGATCAGGGACCCGGCGTCTCCCCCGCCGCTCCGGTCGTCACTGTCGCCGGTCCGCGCGTCCACCGGGCGGAGGAGGTGCTCACTCCGGAGGCGGTCGCCTTCGTCGTCGGCCTCCACCGCGCGTTCGAGGGCCGCCGGCAGGAACTCCTCGCCCGGCGGAAGACCCGGCGCGCCGAGATCGCGCAGGCGGGCACGCTCGACTTCCTCCCGGAGACCGCCGACGTCCGCGCCGGCGACTGGAAGGTCGCCGAGGCGCCGCGCGCCCTCCAGGACCGCCGCGTCGAGATCACCGGCCCCACGGACCGGAAGATGGTCATCAACGCCCTCAACTCCGGCGCGCGGATCTGGCTCGCCGACTTCGAGGACGCGACCTCCCCGACCTGGGAGAACGTCGTCAGCGGCCAGGTCAACCTGATCGACGCCTACGAGGGCCGGATCGACTTCACCAGCGACGCCGGCAAGGCCTACGCCCTCAAGCCCGCCGCCGAACTCGCCACCGTCGTGGTCCGCCCGCGCGGCTGGCACCTCGACGAGAACCACCTGCTCGTCGACGGCGTCCCGGTGGCCGGCGCGTTCTTCGACTTCGGCCTGTACTTCTTCCACAACGCGGCCCGGCTGCTCGCCAAGGGTCCGGAGGACCCCAACTCCGGCCCGTACTTCTACCTCCCGAAGACCGAGAGCCACCTCGAAGCCCGGCTCTGGAACGACGTGTTCACGCACGCCCAGGCGCAGCTCGGCATCCCGCACGGCACCGTCCGCGCCACCGTCCTGATCGAGACCATCACCGCCGCGTTCGAGATGGACGAGATCCTCTACGAGCTGCGCGACCACGCCGCCGGACTCAACGCCGGCCGCTGGGACTACCTGTTCTCGATCGTCAAGAACTTCCGCGACGCCGGCGAGCACTACATCCTGCCGGACCGCAACAGCGTCACCATGGCCTCGCCGTTCATGGCCGCCTACACCCGCCTGCTGGTGCAGACCTGCCACAAGCGCGGCGCCCACGCGATCGGCGGCATGGCCGCATTCATCCCCAGCCGCAAGGACCCCGAGGTCAACGCGGCCGCGCTGGAGAAGGTCAGGGCCGACAAGGACCGCGAGGCCGGCAACGGCTTCGACGGCTCCTGGGTCGCCCACCCGGACCTCGTCCCGGTCGCCCGCGCCTCCTTCGACGCCGTGCTCGGCGAGCGGCCCAACCAGAAGGACAACCCCGGGCCGTCCGAGCCGGTCACCGCCGCCCAACTGCTCGACATCGCCGGCGCCGGCGGCACCTGCACCCACGCGGGGCTGCACAACGCCGTCCAGGTCGGCGTCCGCTACATCGAGGCGTGGCTGCGGGGCCTCGGCGCCGTCGGCATCTTCAACATGATGGAGGACGCCGCCACCGCCGAGATCTCCCGCTCGCAGATCTGGCAGTGGATCCACAACGGCGTCGTGCTCTCCGACACCGGCGAGAAGGCCACCGCCGAGCTGGTGCGCGGCCTGGTCGCCACCGAGCTGGCCGAGCTCCGCGCCGAGCTGGGCGAGGCCGGGTACGCCGGCGGGCGCTGGCGCGAGGCCGCCCAGCTCTTCGAACAGGTCGCCCTGGCCGAGGAGTTCGCGGACTTCCTGACCCTCCCCGCGCTGCCCCTGCTGGGCTGACCCCAAGCTATCCGCCGGTGCCACCGCCGCACGCCTGCCGCGGTGGCGCATGCCGGCGGGCCACTACTCCGTTCCGTACGGCGACGAATCCACCTGTCCTCTCGTCGCCGTGCGGAACGGCCTTTTTTGCCACGGCCCCTTTGCCGTGGTCCTTGTTCTCGTGAGGAGTTCACCCATGGCACGCATTTTCTTCAACGGCCAGGCGATGGCCGGCGGACCGTTCCACGCCAAGGTCGCCGACGCGCTGATCGGGCCGGCCCGGACCGCCCCCGGCTACCGCTTCTTTTCCATCGACCACAGCGGCGGGACGGACGTCTGCCCGGGGCTGCTGGCGGACCCGGACGTGGACAGCGCGATCGATGGCGAGCTGTACGACATCAGCCTGGAGCGCCTGCGGGACGTCATCCTGCCCGGGGAGCCGCGTGAACTGGAGCTCGGCGTGATCGAGCTGGAGGACGGCTCCGCGTGCCTGTCGATGCTCCTTGCCCGCGGGGAGCTGGAGCGCGGCGTCCACCGCGAGATCACCCACCACGGCGGGTGGCGCGCCTACCTGGCGACGCTGGGGCGCACGGCCTGACCAAGCCTGACCAAACCTGACCGGTCTGACCGGCCTGACGGCTGGGGGCTGGGGGCTGGGGGCTGTTCTAGGGGCCGACAGCAGACGGACAACCAAAGACGGATAACAGCGAACAGATAACAGATGACAACTTTCGTCATCTGTTATCTGTTCGCTGTTATCCGTTCGGCGCCCCCCGGGCACGCCGCAGCCCCGGACCCTCGCCGTGGGTCCGGGGCGGCGGTGCGCGCGCCCGGGGTTGCGGGCGCGCGACGCGGGACCGCCCCCCCCCCGGCGGCCCCCCCGCCCCCCCCACAGCCGCCGCCCCGGCCCCCCGCCGGGGGACCGGGGGGGCGGTCCGCGCGCCGGGTGTGGCGCGCGGAGTCCGGGTCACGCACCGTCCCTGGGCGGCCCGGAGTACAGGGAACGGAAGAGGAGCGGGCTACCGGTCCGTCAGACCGGGCGGGCCGCGAGCTCCTTCGCGGCGCGGGCGCAGTCGCGCGCGATGCGGTCCTCGTTGACGGTGGTCAGCTGCCCCTTCTCGACGACGGCGTTGCCGTTGACGAAGAGGACGGACAGCGGCGGCAGCGCGCCGAACGTCAGGGCCGCGACCGGGTCGGCGATGGACGAGTGCATGATCCCGTCGATCTTCCACAGCGCCAGGTCGGCGAGCTTGCCGGCCTCGATGGAGCCGATCTCGTTCTGCCGGCCGAGCACCCGCGCGCCGCCCATGGTGCCAAGGCGCAGGGCCTGGCGCCCGGTCAGGGCGGTCGGGTAGCCGTGCAGGCGGTTGATGAGCAGGGCGTTGCGCAGCTCGGTGCCGAGCTCGCCGGACTCGTTGGACGCGGTGCCGTCGACGCCGAGGCCGACCGGTACGCCGGCCTTGATCATGTCGGGCACGCGCGCGATGCCGGCCGCCAGGCGGGCGTTGGAGGAGGGGCAGTGGGCGACGCCGGTGCCGGTCTCGGCGAACTTGGCGATGTCGGAGTCGTTCATGTGGACGCAGTGCGCCATCCACACGTCCTCGCCGAGCCAGCCGACCGACTCGAAGTAGTCGGTCGGGCCCATGCCGAACAGCTCCTTGCAGAACTGCTCCTCCTCGGCGGTCTCCGAGCCGTGGGTGTGCAGCCGTACGCCCTTGCGGCGGGCGAGTTCGGCGGACTGCCGGAGCAGGTCGGTGGAGACGGAGAACGGGGAGCAGGGCGCGATGGCGACGTGCAGCATCGAGCCGAAGGAGGAGTCGTGGTACTTGTCGACGGCGGCCTCGGAGGCGGCGAGGATGTCGTCGAGCTCCTCGACGGCGTGGTCCGGGGGCAGGCCGCCGTCCTTCTTGCTGCGGTCCATGGAGCCGCGCAGCGCGGTGAAGCGCAGGCCGAGTTCCTGGACGGCCTCGACGGAGGCGCCGAGGACGTCGCCGCCGTCCTTGGGGAAGACGTAGTGGTGGTCGGAGGCGGTGGTGCAGCCGGACTTGAGGAGCGCGGCGGCGGAGCCCTGGCTGGCGGCGTGGACGAGCTTCTCGTCGATGCGGGCCCAGGTGGGGTAGAGGGCGACGAGCCAGTCGAAGAGGATGTTGTCCTGGGCGAGGCCGCGGGTGATCCACTGGTAGAAGTGGTGGTGGGTGTTGACCAGGCCGGGGGTGACGAGGTGGCCCTCGGCGTTGATCCGGCGCACGACGTTGTCCAGCCAGGCGGGGGCGGGGCCGCTGCCGACCGATTCGATCTTGTTGCCGAGGATGACCACGTGGCCGCGGGCGTGCTCGGTGTCGTTGGCGTCGACCGTCGCGATGGCGGCGTTCTCGATGACGATCCGCTGGTCGGCGGGTGGGGGCTGGACTGCCATGGTGTTGCTCCTATGGGGGAGGGCGAGAGCGGTGCCGCGTGCTGCGCGCCCGTGGAGGGGCGGCGGCGGGTGACGGGTGGGGGCGCGTCGAGCGGGCACGCGCCCCCACCCCGCCGGTCAGGACGGTGTCACCGTCGGCACCGTCGTGCCGGGTGGATCGCCGGCCGCTGCGCGGCGGGCGGCCCCGACGTGGTGGAAGAGGAGGTTGAGCAGGACGGCCGTCACGGTGCCGGCCGAGATCCCGGAGTGCATCAGGGTGCGGACGGCCTCCGGGAAGGCGTCGTAGAACGTGGGTACGGCGATCGGCACGATGCCGACACCGAGCGAGACCGACACGAGGATGGTGTTCGAGCCGGACTCCATGCCGGCCTCCGCGAGGGTGCGGATGCCGCTCGCCGCGACCGTGCCGAAGAGCACGATCCCGGCGCCGCCGAGGACGGGCTGCGGTACGAGGGAGACGAGTGAGCCGAGCACGGGGAAGAGCCCTAGCAGGACCAGGATGCCTCCGCCGGCCGCGACGACGTAGCGACTGCGGATCTTCGTCAGTGCCACGAGCCCGATGTTCTGGGCGAAGGCGCTGGCGGCGAAGCCGTTGAAGACCGGGCTGAGCGCGGTGGCCAGGCCGTCGGCGCGCAGGCCGGCGGCGAGCGTGGGTTCGTCGGCCTCGCGGTCGACTATTCGGCCGAGCGCGAGCATGTCGGCGGTGGACTCGGTCATCGAGACCACCATGACGATGCACAGCGAGACGATGGCGGCGGCGTCGAACTCGGGGGCGCCGAAGTGGAACGGGGAGGGGAGCGCGAAGACCTTCGCGTCCTTGACCGGGCCGAAGTCGGCGAGGCCCAGCGGGAAGGCGATCAGGGTGCCGAACGCCAGGCCGACGAGCAGGGAGAGCTGCTGCCAGAAGCCGCGCAGCAGCCGGTTGCAGAGCACCACCGCGACGAGGGTGATCGCGGCGAGGCCGATGGCCCGCATGGAGCCGAATCCGGGGGCGCCCGGCGAGCCGCCGCGCGCCCAGTTCACCGCCACCGGCAGCAGGGACACCCCGATGAGGGTGATCACGGTGCCCTGGACGACGGGTGGGAAGAACCGGATGAGCTTGCAGAAGTACGGTGCCGCGAGGAAGCACAGGACCCCCGCGACGATCACCGCGCCGAAGATCACCGGGAGGGCGTGCTTCGGTCCGTGTTCGTTGGCGATGGCGATCATGGGCGCGACGCCCGCGAACGACACGCCGTTCACGAACGGCAGCCGCGCGCCGATCTTCCAGACGCCGAGGGTCTGGAGCAGGGTGGCCAGTCCGGCGGTGAACAGGCTGGCCGAGATGAGCAGGGCGAGTTCGGCGGGGGAGAGCCCCACGCCGGCGCCGACGATGAGCGGGGGTGCGACGACTCCCGCGTACATCGCGGCGACGTGCTGGAGTCCGGTGGAGACGAGCTTCACCGGGGACAGCACCTCGTCCACGGGGTGGGTTCCCGGTCCCGGGGGGGTGGCGGGGTGGGCTGGGTCGGCGCGCGGAGCGGTAGTTCTTGCGGGGGGGGAACCGCCGGCGGGGGGGGGGGTGT
>NZ_JBHWGV010000013.1:22132-58008 GCF_042732955.1 Kitasatospora sp. NPDC059747
CGGCGCACCACGGGGCCATGACCTTCTTCCCGGGGTGGGGTACCGGGGCGGGGGGGGGTCCGGGGCCGCCCGGGACCCCGGCCGGGACCGGAAGATCTTGCAGGGGTGGAACCGCCGTCGGTGGTGCTGGTGTTGCTGGGTGCCATGTCGAGCCCCTCTTGTGCCCGCGGCTCCCGGCGCGCCCGTGGCGCTGGAGACTGCCGGATACTTCCCTGACCGAGGGCGGGACGGCGGTGCAAGGGTCCCTCGGCCGGCCTCTCCAGTGCCCCGGGCCGGCCGCCGTGAGGCAGGCACGAACTCCGGTGGGTGGGGGTGGAGAAACACGTGGAACAGGTAGTGACAAGGGTGGTGCTGGAGGTGCTGCAAGGGGTGGTGCCGGAGGTGGTGCGAACCGCCCGGACTCGGCCGGCCGATGAGGGCCGGAGGGTGCGGCGATGCCGGGCGGTGTCCATGGTGGGGGAGGTCAGACGACCGGGATGACCGGGACGACGCCCTCGCGGTGCACGGTGCCCTCGATGAGGCCGTACATGCGGTCCGCGGCGTAGTAGACCTCGTTGTCGTTCTTGAGGCCGAAGGGCTCCAGGTCGACGAGGAAGTGGTGCTTGTTGGGCAGCTCCAGGCGGACCTCGTCCACCTCGGCACGGTTGTTGAGGACCCGGGTGCCCATCGAGTGCAGGGTCTGCTGCAGCGAGTAGGAGTAGGTCTCGGCGAAGGCCTCCAGCAGGTGCCGCTTCACGTGGGTGTAGGAGCGGTTCCAGTTGGGCTGGGCCTCGCCGTCGCGGCCGCTGTAGCCGTACTTCCAGCGGGCCGTCACCTGGGTGGCGAGGATCCGGTCGTAGGCTTCCTGCAGGGTGGTGTACTTGTCCTTGATGTAGCCCCAGAACTCCGAGTTGGTGGAGTTCATGACGATGAGGTCCTTGAGGCCGGAGATGACCTGGACGGTCTCGCCGTCGTAGACGACCTCGGTGGTGCGGGTCTCCTGGCCGGTGCGGACGAAGGAGTGGCCGACCTCCTCGGAGCCGATGAAGCGGGCCGAGCTGTCCGGGGTCTTGATCCGGTCCCAGGAGTACTCCTCGATCCGGATGCGGGCGCTGTGGACGACGCCGCGCTCGGTGTCGTCGACGAAGTGCCGCGCGAGGATGATGCCGAAGGCCTCGGCCGACTCGATCCCGTACTCCTTGGCGAAGGCGTAGACGGTGTTCTTGGTGGTGTCGGTGGGGAGGCAGTTGGCGTTGGAACCGGTGAGGTGGACGTCCTCGAACTCGCCCTGGAGGGAGACCGAGACGTTCAGGTCCTTGATCTCGTGCCGGGTGGAGTCGCGGTAGACGCGTACGATGCGGTTCTCCGCCTTGCCGTACTGGTTCTGACCGAGCACGTGGGCCATGACTTTGGCTCCTTGAGCTTCCAGGTCGGTCTACTAGCTTCCGCGGTAGACCGAGTATCCGAACGGGTTCAGCAGCAGCGGCACGTGGTAGTGGTGCTGCGCGGGCGCGACCGTGAAGACGATCGAGACCTCGGGGAAGAACGGCGTCTCCGCGGACCGCCGCGCGTAGTACGCGGCGGTGTCGAAGAGCAGCCGGACGACCGAGCCCGCCTCCACGGCCGGCAGGTCCTTGGCCCGGCCGTCGGAGTCCGTGGCAGAGGTGCCGAGCACCTTCCAGCCACCCTCGGTGTGCAGTGCGAGCTCGACCGGGACGCCCTCGGCCGGGCGGCCGAGGCTGGTGTCGAGCACGTGGGTGGAGATGCCAGTCATGGGTGAAGTGACCTTACTGATGGCAGATGTGGGGTTGCTTCGCCGAGCGCGGCGCGGCCTCGCGATGATCTGACGAATCGTCAGAAACGAAGATCCGTCGGGTCGGTCGTGGATCGTGCCGGGAAACGGAACTGACGATACGTCAGAACCGGCTCAGGACTCGTCGAGCAGCCGGTTGATGCGGATGTCGTTGATCTTGCGCAGCTCGCCCCGGACGATCTCCGCCTCGGCGGCGGGGTCGTTGGGGTGGCGCTCGCGCAGGGCGGCGAGCATGGTGGCCGCGGTACGGCCGGTCGCGCAGATCAGGAACACGTGGCCGAACTTCGCCTCGTAGGCGGCGTTGGCCTCGTGCAGTTCGTCGAGGAGCGCTTGGTCCACGCCGTGGATGCCGGCCTGTTCGCGCTCGGAGGTGGCGTCGCCCGCCTTGGGCTTGCCGATCCGGGCGTGGCCGGCCATCGCGTCGTGCAGGTCCGCGACCGTCAGCGACCGCATCGCCGCCGCGTTCGCGGCGAGCAGGGCGCTGCGGTCCGACCAGGGCTTGGCCTCCGCGACGGCGGCGGCCCAGCGGGGGCTGGAGCAGATCTCCAGCAGGATCGCCTCAAGCTCGGCGGCGTCGGCCGCCGCGAGGGCGTCGAGGGCGTGGGGGTGGTTGGTCACAGGTGGACCTCCTGAAGAGTGGTGCCACCCGCACAAGCTAGATCGGCCCCACCCGGCCGTCAACACTTTGTTTAACGGTTGGTGGTTACGTTTTGGGCGGGCCCGTGTTGCCGGGCCGTTTCGTGTGCGATTCGCCAAGTGTGCCCCGCCGGAGGGCGGCCCACACTGGAACGCACCGGCGGGGCTGCCCGTTTTGGGAGGGTTCCGCCGGCGGTGCCCACGGGCGCCTCAGGAGGACTTCGAGCCGTCCTGGCGGTTGAGGTAGTTGTACACGGTGAAGCGGCTGACGCCGAGCGCCGAGGCGACGGTCTCGACCCCGTGGCGGACGGTGAAGGCGCCGCGCTCCTCCAGGAGGGCGACGACCCGCTGCTTCTCCCAGCGGTCGAGCTCGGCCAGCGGGCGGCCGTCGAACTGGCGGGTCATCTCGGCCAGCAGCCGGTCCAGCGCGCTGCTCAGGTGCGGCAGCCGGACGGCGAGCGCCGGGGCGCCCTCCCACTCCAGGACGACGTCCTCGGCCTTCGCCTCGCCCAGCGGGACGGGCGTCGCGCCGACCGCGTCCAGCAGCGGCTTGACGGCCGCGGCGAGCGGGTGTTCCACGTGCTCGGTCACGGCGTACCGCCCTCCTCCCGCGTCGCGTCGGCCACCGCGCCGCCGTTGCCCTCGCCGTCGCCCAGCACGCTGACCTGGACCGAGATCCGGGTCGCGCCGGCGTCCAGGGTCTCGCGGAGCAGCCTGGTCACCGCGGTGAGGACCTGGTCGGCCTCGCCCTCGGCGCCGGTCCCGAAGGGGCCGACCGAGACGGCCAGGCCGGCCTCGTCGACGACCTTGCGGGCCGCCGCGGCGTGCTCGGGGAACGTGTCCAGCTCGAACGGTTCTGTCGTGAACTCCACCATCAATCGCACCCGCTCACTGTAGCGAGCGGGGGTGGGGCGGGGCAGGCCCTGGGTGATCGGACAGCGCCGGGCCCCTCCCGGAGGGGTTTCCGGGCCACTTCAACAAATTGTTGCGGCGGCCTTGACAGTCGATCGGCGGGGCGGAGATGCTTCCACCACGCAGAATCCCTCTTCCGGATTGTGGAAGTTGAGGATGTCGGAAGAGAGTGAGAGGTGAGTGACGTGACGGCAGCTTCCCGGCACAGCTTCACGGTCAACCTGTCGATCCTGTTCGGTGAGCTCCCGCTGCTGGAGCGCCCTGCCGCTGCCGCCGCCGCCGGCTTCACGGCCGCCGAGCTGTGGTGGCCCTTCGGCGAGGAGCACGCCCCCTCGCAGGCCGAGCAGGACGCGCTCCGCAAGGCCTTCACCGACGCGGGCGTACGGCTCACCGGCCTCAACTTCCTGGACGACCTGAGCAAGGGCGTCCGCGGTACGGTCTCGGTGCCGGCCGACAAGGAGCGCTTCCGGGCCAACGTCCCGGTCGCCGCCGAGCTCGCCGCCTCGCTCGGTGCCACCGCGCTCAACGCGCTGTACGGCAACCGGGTCGAGGGCGTGGACCCGGCCGAGCAGGACGCGCTCGCGCTGGAGAACCTGGTGCTGGCCGCGAAGGCCGCGCACGAGATCGGCGCGATCCTGCTGATCGAGGCCCTCAACGTGGTCGAGTCCCCGGACTACCCGCTGGTGTCGGCCCCCGCCGCGGTCGAGATCGTCGACAAGGTCAACGCGGCCACCGGGCTCGGCAACGCCAAGTTCCTCTGCGACCTCTACCACCTGGCCAAGAACGGCGAGGACCTGGCTGCCGTCATCGACACCTACGCCGACCGCATCGGCCACGTGCAGATCGCCGACAACCCGGGCCGCAACGAGCCCGGCACCGGAGAGCTGGACTTCGAGGACCTCTTCGCCCGCCTCTCCGCCGCCGGCTACACCGGCTCGATCGGCCTGGAGTACCGCCCCTCCACCGGCGTCAGCGCCGACAGCTTCGGGTGGCTGCCGCGCGAGCTGCGCGCCGCGAAGTAGCGCCGCGCCGCGAGGCGGCACCGCGCCACCGGGCGCGCCGCGCCGCGAGCGCGCCCCGGCCCGTCCCGCGGGCCGGCCACCCGGCCCTCCCCACCTACGTACAAAGGAACGACGCGATGAGCCGCAAGATCGCCTTCGTCGGCCTCGGCATCATGGGCAAGCCCATGGCCATCAACCTGGTCAAGGCCGGGCACGACGTCACCGGTTTCGACCTCTCCCAGGACTCGATCGACGCCGTCGTCGCGGCCGGCGGCCGGGGTGCCACCAGCATCGCCGAGGCCGTCAAGGACGCCGAGGTCGTCATCACCATGGTCCCGGCCGACCCGCACGTCGAGGCGGTCATCCTCGGCGAGGGCGGCGTGCTGGAGAACGTGAAGGCCGGCACCCTCGTGATCGACATGTCCTCGATCACCCCGCAGACCTCCATCAAGGTCGGCAAGGCCGCCGTGGAGAACGGCGTGCGCGCCCTGGACGCCCCGGTGTCCGGCGGCGAGGCCGGTGCCGTCGAGGCCGTCCTGTCCATCATGGTCGGCGGCGAGGCCGCGGACTTCGCCGAGGCGAAGCCGCTGTTCGACGCCCTCGGCACCACGGTGGTCCACGTCGGCCCGGCCGGCGCCGGCCAGACCGTCAAGGCCGCCAACCAGCTGATCGTGGCCGTCAACATCCAGGTCCTGGCCGAGGCCGTGGTCTTCCTGGAGAACGCGGGCGTCGACCTCGCCGCCGCGCTGGACGTGCTCGGCGGCGGCCTGGCCGGCTCGACCGTGCTCAACCGCAAGAAGGCGAACATGCTCAACCGCGAGTTCGCCCCGGGCTTCCGGATCGACCTGCACCACAAGGACATGGGCATCGTCACCGACGCCGCCCGCGCCGTCGGTGCCGCGCTGCCGGTCGGCGCCGTGGTGGCCCAGCTGGTCGCCTCCGCCCGCGCCAACGGCGACGGCTCGCTCGACCACTCGGCGCTGCTGCGCGGCGTCGAGCGGCTCTCGGGCCGCGAGGTCAAGTAACCCGCCGGGCTCCCCCCGGGGAGCCCGCACAGACTCCTCCTGGTGGCGTGTACCTATCCGGTCGTGCCCGCGCCACCAGGAGGCCAGGCCCGACCGGCAGCCGGGCCGGGGCTCATCCGCCCGCCTGCCGGTCGACCCAGCCGGTGACGCGTCCTCCCTGTCGGGGGCACTTCGGTCGTGCCAGTGACGCGTCGCCCGGCCCCCTCCCTGCCGAGGGGAGCCCCTCGTACGTCGGAAGCGGGACGAGGGGAACGGCGGGAGGGGGCCGCCCTCCGGGGCAGCCCAGCTCAGTGCCGGCCCTGACCGGCATCGTCCGGGCAGGGGATGGCACCCCCGGGCCGCCCGGGCCCAAGCTTGAAGAACCAGCCGCACCCGTACGGAGAGGACCGCGCCATGCCCGCCACCCCCCACCAGGGCCATGTGGTCGTAGCTCCCGACAAGTTCAAGGGCACCCTGGAGGGCGCCGAGGTCGCCGCCCGGATCGCCGCCGGCATCCGCCGCGCCGCGCCCGGCACCGAGGTGCGCGAACTGCCCGTCGCCGACGGCGGCGAGGGCACCCTGGCCGCCGCGCTCGCGGCCGGCTTCACCCGCGTCCCGGCCAAGGTGGCCGGCCCCACCGGCCTGCCGGTGGACGCCGCGCTCGCGGTGCGGGACGACACCGCCGTGGTCGAACTGGCGCAGGCCTCCGGCCTGGCCCGGCTCCCCGGCGGGCGCACCGCCCCGCTCGCGGCCGGCTCCTTCGGCGTCGGCCAGCTGATCGGCCGGGCGGTCGCGCTCGGCGCCAAGCGGATCGTGCTCGGCCTCGGCGGCAGCGCCTGCACCGACGGCGGCGCCGGCATGGTCCAGGCGCTCGGCGTCAGCCTGCGCGATGCGGACGGCAACGAACTCGCGCCCGGCGGCGCCGCGCTGCGCAGGCTCGCGACGATCGACCTCGGCCCGCTGGCCGACGTGCTGGCCGGCGTCGAGGTCGTCGTGGCCTGCGACGTCGACAACCCGCTGCTCGGCCCGCGCGGCGCCACCGCCGTCTACGGCCCGCAGAAGGGCGCGGACGGCGACGACCTGGTGGTCCTGGAGGAAGGCCTGACCCGCTTCGCGGACAAGGTCGCCGAGGCCGCCGGGCGGGACGTGCGCGAGGCCCCCGGCGCCGGGGCCGCGGGCGGGGTGGGCTTCGCCGCCCTCGCCCTGCTCGGCGCCACCATGCGACCCGGTATCGAGCTGCTGCTCGAACTGCTGGGTTTCGACGAGGCCGTGCGTGGGGCACGCCTCGTCGTCACCGGCGAGGGCTGCCTGGACGCGCAGACGCTCCACGGCAAGGCCCCCGCCGGCGTCGCCGCGGCGGCCACTCGGGCGGGGGTTCGGGTGGCCGCTGTGGCGGGGCGGCTGGAACTGTCGGAGAGCGAGTGGCGCTCGGCCGGCTTCACCACCGCGATCGCCCTCACCGACCTGGCCGAACAGCCCGGCGACAGCATGACCAAGGCCGCCGAACTGGCCGAGACCGCGGGGGAGCGGCTGGCCGGGGCACTGCTGAGCGGCTGAGCCGTGCACCCGCGTACGCGTGGCGGCCAGGGCGCGCGAACACTCGTACGTTCCTCCATTGACGTTTTGTTGAAGGCGGGCCTAGGCTCCCGGCAATCCTTCGGTTCCCTCCTTCTCCGAGCGCCCCGGACGACCGCCCACCCCGGCCGGTCCGGCGTCCCCGCACCCCCAACTCCCAGGTTTCGGAGGTCCCCCATGCCTGTCAGCCAGCCCACGGTGATCCGCTCCCGGCGGGTGGTCCTGCCCGACGGCGAGCGCCCCGCGGACGTGCTGATCCGGGACGGGAAGATCGCGCAGATCGCCGCGCACGGCTCGCTGCTCGCCGGTGACCGCCGGCTCGTCGACCTCGGCGACACCGCGCTGCTCCCCGGCCTGGTCGACACCCACGTGCACGTCAACGAGCCCGGCCGCACCGAGTGGGAGGGCTTCGCCACCGCCACCCGGGCCGCCGCGGCCGGCGGCGTCACCACGATCATCGACATGCCGCTCAACTCCGTCCCGCCCACCACCACCGTGGACGGACTGGCCGTCAAGCGGAAGGCCGCCGAGGGCCAGACCTGGGTCGACCTCGGCTTCTGGGGCGGCGCCATCCCCGGCAACGCCGCCGACCTCGAACCCCTGCACCGCGAGGGCGTGTTCGGCTTCAAGAGCTTCCTCGCCCCCTCCGGCGTCGACGAGTTCCCGCACGTCGAGGCGGCCGACCTGGAGACCGCCCTGGCCGAGCAGGCCCGGATCGGCGCCCTCGCGATCATCCACGCCGAGGACCCCGCCGTCCTCGCCGCCGCCCCGCAGCAACCCGGCGTCCACTACCGGGACTTCCTCGCCTCCCGCCCCGCCGACGCGGAGACCGCGGCCGTCGCCCGGCTGCTCGACACCGCCCGGCGCACCGGCGCCCGCGTCCACATCCTGCACGTGTCCTCCGCCGCCGTCCTGCCGCTGCTGCGCCAGGCCCGCGAGGACGGCGTGCGGGTGACCGCGGAGACCTGCCCGCACTACCTGACCCTCGCGGCCGAGCAGGTGCCGGACGGCGACACCGCGTTCAAGTGCTGCCCGCCGATCCGCGACGAGTCCAACCGCGACGCGCTGTGGGCGGCCCTGGCGGCGGGCGAGTTCATCGCCGTCGTCTCCGACCACTCGCCGTCCACCCCCGACCTCAAGCTGCTGCCCGCGCACGGCGGCAGCGGCGACTTCGCCGCGGCCTGGGGCGGCATCGCCTCCCTCCAGCTCGGCCTGCCGGCCGTCTGGACCGAGGCCCGCCGCCGCGGCCACACCCTCGGCGACGTCGTCCGCTGGATGGCCTCCGGACCGGCCGAGCTGGCCGGCCTGAGCGCCACCAAGGGCGCCATCGAGGTGGGCCGCGACGCGGACCTGGTCGCCTTCGACCCGGACGGCGAATTCGCCGTCCACGCCAACGAGTTGCACCACCGCAACCCCGTGACCCCGTACGCCGGGCTGACCCTGGCCGGCGCCGTGCGCACCACCTGGCTGCGCGGCCGGGTCGTGGACACCGCCGCCGAGCCGTTCGGCCGGCAGCTGGCCCGCCCGGCCGCCCCCGCGGCCGCCCCGCCCGGGTCGAACTGACCCGCGCCGCCCGGCCCGCACCCACCCGCACCGACTCGCACCGACTCGAACCGAGGAGACGACGTGACCACCGCCGACACCCCGAGCGCTCCCTTCACAGAGCTGGTCAACCTGGCCTCCCGGCTGCTGGGCGCGGGCGTCGTCGCCACCAACGAGGACACCTTCGCCGACGCCGAGAACCTGCTGGTCGCCAAGCCCGCCGAGTTCCGCCCGCACACCTTCGGCCACAAGGGCCAGATCATGGACGGCTGGGAGTCCAAGCGCCGCCGCGGCGTCTCGGCCGACCAGCCGCACCCCACCGACCAGGACCACGACTGGACGATCGTCCGGCTGGGCACCGGCGGCGTGATCCGCGGCGTGATCGTCGACACCGCCCACTTCACCGGCAACTACCCGGAGAGCGCCCGCGTCGAGGCCGCGTCCGTACCGGGCCGGCCCTCGCCCGAGGAGGTCGCCGCCGCCGAGTGGACGACGCTGGTGCCGCGCACCGCGCTCAAGGGCGACACCGTCCACGAGTTCGCCGTCGAGGACGACACCCGCTACACCCACGTGCGCCTGAGCATCTTCCCGGACGGCGGCGTCGCCCGCCTGCGCGTGCACGGCGAGGTGCTGCCCGACCCGCGCGAGCTCGACGGCCTGACCTTCGACCTCGCCGCCCAGGAGTACGGCGGCGTGGCCGAGGCGGCGTCCGACCGCTACTTCTCCTCCCCGCACAACCTGAACGCTCCCGGTCGCGCCTCCGTCATGGGCGAGGGCTGGGAGACCCGGCGTCGGCGCGACAAGGCCAACGACTGGGTGCAGATCGCCCTGGCCGGGGGCGGTGAGGTCCTGGCCGCCGAGGTGGACACCACCCACTTCGTCGCCAATGCCCCCGGCTGGGCCGACCTCGTCGGCTTCGACGCCTCCACGGGCGGGAACCCCTCCGAGGGCGCGGACGGCGAGTGGTTCGAGATCCTGCCCCGCACCCGCCTGCAGCCCGACACCCGCCACCGCTTCCGGCTCGACGTCGGCCGACCGGTGACCCACGTGCGCATCAACGTCTACCCGGACGGCGGCCTCGCCCGCCTGCGCCTCACCGGCCGGCTCACCGAGGCGGGCCGCGCGGCCCTCGCGCTGCGCTGGTTCAACGCCGTCCCGGCCGCCGAGGCCGCCGCCGCGCTCGCCGAGGCAGGCCTGAGCGCCGACGAGGCCGCCGCGCTGACCGCCGCCCGCCCGCTGGCCGACCCGGCCGCGGCCACCGCCGCCGTCGCCGCGCTCCAGCCGTCCGACGGCCCCGACGGCGAGCACTCCTCGCGGCGCCGCTCGGCGCTCTGGCGCCTGCTCGGCGTCTGAGCCCCCGCCCGGTCCACCTCCTCCCCTCGTCACGCACCGCCTGTTCCGACACCTGAAGGACCCCTCCATGTCCAAGATCCTGACCACGGAGTCCGGCGCCCCGGTCGCCGACAACCAGAACTCGGCCTCGGCCGGCGAGTACGGCCCGCTGCTGATCCAGGACCAGCAGCTGCTGGAGAAGCTCGCCCGCTTCAACCGCGAGCGCATCCCGGAGCGCGTGGTGCACGCCCGCGGCTCCGGCGCCTACGGCTACTTCGAGGTCACCGACGAGGTCTCGCAGTACACCCGGGCGGACTTCCTCTCCGAGGTCGGCAAGCGCACCGAGGTCTTCCTGCGCTTCTCCACCGTGGCCGGCGCCCTCGGCTCCAGCGACGCGGTGCGCGACCCGCGCGGCTTCGCGCTGAAGTTCTACACGGGCGAGGGCAACTACGACCTCGTCGGCAACAACACCCCGGTCTTCTTCATCAAGGACCCGGTGAAGTTCCCCGACTTCATCCACTCGCAGAAGCGCGACCCGTACACGGGCGTGCAGGAGGCCGACAACGTCTGGGACTTCTGGGCCCACTCGCCGGCCTCCACCCACCAGATCACCTGGCTGTTCGGCGACCGCGGCATCCCGGCCTCCTACCGCCACATGAACGGCTACGGCTCCCACACCTACCAGTGGGTCAACGCCAACGGCGACGCGTACTGGGTGAAGTACCACTTCAAGACCAACCAGGGCATCCGCTCCCTGGACGGCGACCAGTCCGCCGAGGTGCTCGGCGCCGACGCCGACTCCCACCAGCGCGACCTCCACCAGGCCATCGAGCGCGGCGTGTTCCCGTCCTGGACCCTCTACGTCCAGCTGATGCCGGTCGCCGAGGCCGCGGACTACCGCTTCAACCCCTTCGACCTCACCAAGGTGTGGCCGCACGCCGACTACCCGCTGGTCAAGGTCGGCCGCCTGGTGCTCAACCGGAACCCGGAGAACGTCTTCGCCGACGTCGAGCAGTCCGCGTTCTCGCCGAACAACTTCGTGCCCGGCATCGGCCCGTCCCCGGACAAGATGCTCCAGGGCCGCCTGTTCGCCTACGCCGACGCCCAGCGCTACCGCCTCGGCGTCAACCACACCCTGCTGCCGGTCAACGCGCCGCGCGCCACCGAGGCCAACAACTACGGCCGCGACGGCTTCATGGCCGCCAACAGCGCGGGCCGCGCCAAGAACTACGAGCCCAACTCGTACGACGGCCCGGCCCAGACCGACAACGCGCTCGCCGCGCCGGTCAAGCTGGACGGCCACACCGGCACCTACACCACGCCGGCCCACACCAAGGACGACGACTTCTTCCAGGCCGGCGAGCTCTACCGCCTCATGTCGGCCGGCGAGAAGACCCGCCTGATCGACAACATCGCGGGCTTCCTGGCCCAGGTGACGCGCGACGACGTCGTCGAGAAGAACCTGGCCCACTTCCACGCCGCCGACGAGGAGTACGGCGCCCGCCTGGAGGCGGCCGTCGCCAAGCTCCGCGCGGGCGACGAGGGCTGACGCGGGCTCCGCCCCCCTCCGCTCCTCCTCCACCCTCACCGGCCGCCGGGGCCCGCACCCCGGCGGCCGCACGACGGGCCTTCCCCCTGGGCAGTGGGGGAGGGCCCGTCGCGGCGTTTTCCGCCCCCGCGTGCCTCCGTGCGCCGCCCGGCAAATCCGTGAATACGGAGCTGCACGGAATATTCACGGAGAGCAGTTGCCGGAGCCTTCGGGTCGATAGGCTGGAGGACGCCCGCGGTCGCTCCGTGGGGGACATCGGAAGGGGACGACATGTCGACACCAGCCCCGGGTCGTCACGCCGCGCTGGACCAGGGACTGCCCGGTCCGTTCACCTCCCTGCAGCACGCCCTCAGACTGCTGGAAGCCGTCGACCGGCACTCCGACGGCGCCACCCTGGTCGCCCTCGCCCGGGAGACCTCGCTCGGGCTGCCCACCGTGCGCCGGCTCGCGGAGATCCTGGAGATCGAGGGCTACCTCCAGTGCCAGGACGGCGGCTGGGTGCTCGGCGGCACCTTCGCGCTGCTCGGCCAGCACAACCGGGAGCAGCTCGTCCGCGCCCGGCTCAACCGCAAGCTCGCCGAGATCCGCGACGAGCTGGGCGCCGCCGTGTACTTCGGCCGCTACCACGACGGGGAGCTGACGGTCGAGGCGGTCTCCTCGTCCGAGTACGCCCCGCCGGTGCACGAGTGGGTGGACTTCCGGGCCACCGCGCACGCGAGCGCGATCGGCAAGTGCCTGCTCAGCCAGCTCGACTCGGACGGCCGGCGCGACCACCTCTCCCGCCACCCGGTCGCCCGGCTCACCTCCCGCACCGTCACCGACGCCGACCAGCTGATGCACCGTCTGGAGCGGCAGCCGGCCACCGTCCCGGTGCTG
Organism: Kitasatospora sp. NPDC059747; assembly: GCF_042732955.1. Lineage (NCBI taxonomy): Bacteria > Bacillati > Actinomycetota > Actinomycetes > Kitasatosporales > Streptomycetaceae > Kitasatospora > Kitasatospora sp. NPDC059747. Next base: position 34,352 of record NZ_JBHWGV010000013.1, read on the forward strand.
GACATCCAGGAGTACGCGCTCGGCACGGTGTGCGCGGCCGTCCCGGTGACGGCGGGCAGCACGGTCGGCTGCCTGGCGATGTCGATGCCGGTGGACAACGTGCACCGGCTCAGGGCGGCGGCCGAACTGCTCGCGGCCCGGGCGGCGCCGGTGATGCTGGCGATGGCGGTCTGAGCGCCGCGGTCCGTTCGACGGAGCCCCACCGGAGAACCGGTGGGGCTCCGCGCGTTTCCCGGGGCGTTCTCCGGCGCACATCACTTATTAGACTCGATGTCGATAAGAGCCGCCGAAACCCTTGTCCCCGTCGCTACCCGCGAGTACGTTTCCCTGAGTCGAGCCGCCGCCCCGAGCCGCCGCCCCCAGGTCAGGAGGGCCCGCCATGCCCCGATCCACCCCCGTTCCCGCCCTCGCCGCCCCTGCGGCCCGCGTGCACGAGAGCCTCGTCCTGGAGCCCCGGGACGTCCGCTTCGACTGGGCCGCCCTCCCGCTGCACTGGATCCCCGACGAGCCGATGGCCACCCACGTCATCAACGTGCTGCACCTGCTGCTGCCCGAGGGGGAGCGCTGGTTCGTCAAGGTGTTCAAGGAGGCGCTGCCGCTGATCCGGGACGAGCAACTGCGCGAGGAGGTGCTCGGGTTCATCGGCCAGGAGGCCATCCATGCGGAGGCGCACCAGGAGGTCCTCGACCACCTCCTCGGGCAGGGGCTCGACCCGCGTCCGTACGTGCGGCAGATCGCCTGGCTGTTCCGGCGCGTGCTCGGCGACAAGCCCGGCCTGTCGCCCGCCCGGCGGCGCGAGAACATCATCGAGCGCGTCGCGTTCATCGCGGCCATCGAGCACTTCACCGCCTTCCTCGGCAACTGGGTGCTCAACTCGCCCGGCCTGGACCGCGCCAAGGCCGACCCGACGATGCTCGACCTGCTGCGCTGGCACGGCGCCGAGGAGGTCGAACACCGCAGTGTGGCCTACGACCTGATGGTCCACCTCGACCCGGGCTACCTGCGCCGGATCCGCGGGATGGCCGTCTCCGGGCCGCTGCTGGTGCACCTGTGGGTGCGCGGCGCCCGGTTCATGCTCGCCGCCGACCCCACCCTGGGCGGGCGGATCAAGCCCACCTGGCGCGAGGCCGGCCGGATCGCCAAGCGCGGGCTGCTGCCCGACCCGGTCAACTCGATCCGCTCGGGCCTGCGCTACCTCAAGCCCGGCTACCACCCGACCCAGGAGGGCTCCTCCAGCCAGGCCCTCGGCTACCTCGCGACCTCCCCGGCCGCCCGCGCCGCGGCGGTGGCGGTGGCGGGGAGCGGGTGACGGGGGTGGCTGACAGGTGACGGCCGACAGATTTCAGATAACAGATAACAGAAAACGTTATCTGTTATCTGAAATCTGAAAGTTGTCAGCCGTCAGCCGTCGGCGGTTGCCCGCCACGAGCCACCAGCCGCCCCCCGCGCGCGCCCGCCCGCCCCCGCCCGCACCGACGCCAAGGAGCCCGCCGGATGGACCTGCTCAACCCGCCCCCCGACCTCTACGGCCGCCCCGGCGCCGACGGCTTCATGCGGCGGCTGACCGCCTTCGGCGACCGCTACTCCCCGGCCCTCGGCGGCCCGCTGCTGCGCCGCAACCCCCGCCGCCCGCTCAGCCGGCCCACCCCGCTGCTGCAACTGGTCGTCGCCGCCCGCCGCGAACTCGCCACCGACGTCGTCGAGTTGACGCTGGCCGACCCCTCCGGCGGCCCGCTGCCCGGCTGGCAGCCCGGCGCCCACCTGCGGCTCGCCCTGCCCTCCGGCCGCGAGCGCCACTACTCCCTCAGCGGCGACCCCGCCGACCCCGCCACCTACCGGATCGCCGTCCGCCGGCTCCCCGGAGGCGGCGGAGGGTCCGTCGAGATCCACGACACCCTCCACCGCGGCACCCGCCTCACCGCCCGCCGCCCCCGCAACGGCTTCGCGTTCTGCGCCGAGCCCACCGTCCTTCTCCTCGCCGGCGGCATCGGCATTACCCCCCTCCTCCCCATGGCCCGCGAGGCGCAGCGCCACGGCCTCGACTGGCGGCTCGTCCACGTCGGCCGCAGTGCCGACACCCTCCCGTACGCGGACGAGCTGCGCGCCCTCGACCCGCGCCGGGTCGTGCTGCGCTCCGACGACGAGCACGGCGGCGTCCCGACGGGCGACGAGCTGCTCGCGCACGCCCCGCGCGGCGCGGCCGTCTACTGCTGCGGGCCGGCCCCGATGCTGGCCTCCGTCCAGCGGGCGCTGGACTGGTCCCCGGCCGGGGCCCTGCACTTCGAGCGCTTCGGGGCCGCCCCGATCACCGGCGGCAAGCCCTTCACGGTGCGGCTCGGCGCGGACGGTCCGGCGCTCGACGTGCCGGCCGACCGGTCCGCCCTGGACGTGCTGCGCGAGGCCCGGCCGGACCTCCCGTACTCGTGCCACCAGGGTTTCTGCGGCACCTGCGAGGTCCGCGTGCTGGCCGGCGGCCCCGAGCACCGGGACCGCCGCCTCACCCCCGAGCAGCGGGCCGCCGGCGCCCTGCTGCCCTGCGTCTCCCGGGCCGCCGAGGGCGAGACCCTCGTCCTGGACCTCTAGCCGGACCCCTGACCCCCAGGCGCCCCCCACGAGCGTGCTCGACCTGCAGAAGGAGCCCCGATGCCCCCGACGGCGAAGCTGCCCCCGACGGCGAAACCGACCCCGTCCTTCCCGTACGACGAGCCCGACCTCGCCCGGTTCCGCGAGACGCAGCAGCTCGCCTACGACTGCGCCGAGGAGGTCGCCGCCTGGATCGAGCCGGGCGTCACCGAGCGGCAGGCCACCGCCGAGCTGCGCCGGCGCCTGGTGGCGGCCGGGGTCCAGGATTTCTTCCACGTCCCGTTCGCGTGGTTCGGCGACCGGACGGCGTTCCGGCACTTCCGCACCCCGCTGCAGTTCTTCGCGGGCAACCGCCGCCTGGAGGAGGGCATGCCGTACGTCCTCGACTGCGCGCCGATCGTCGACGGCTACACGGCGGACATCGGCTACGGCGGCAAGGTCGGGGAGAACCCGGTCTGGGACCGCCTCGCGGCCGACCTGCGGGTCTACCGGGAGCTGATCCTGGCCGAGGTGCGGGCCCGCCGCCCGCTGGACGAGGTGTACGCGGCCGTGGACGCGCAGCTCGCCGAGCACGGCTACGACAACCGCCACCGGGTCTACCCTGGCCGGGTGATCGGCCACCAGGTGACGAGGACGACCGCGCGCGGCCCGGCCGGGGTCACCGTCTTCGGCTTCGGCGTGCGCACCCTGCAGACCCTCGGCCGCGAGCTGGTCTCCGAGCGCCTGCACGGCCGTTCGCCGTTGTGGGCGGACGGCCGCTCGTCGCGGCACGCGCCCACCCCGGGGCTGTGGGCGGTGGAGCCGCACATCGCCTTCCGGGGCGTGGGCATCAAGTTCGAGGAGCTGCTGGTCGTCACCGAGGACGACGCCTACTGGCTCGACGACGACCTGCCGCACGTCCGCCGCTGGACGTCCGGGCCCACGTTCCAGTCCGCGCCCACGTCCGACCCCACCTCCGAGCCCACGCCCGAGCCCACCGCCCTGGAGACCGCCCGATGAGCGAGAGCCCGATGAGCGAGAGCCCGAAGACCCGCCGGACCGTCCGCTCCGGCGGCCTGCCGCTCGCCGTCTACGAGCAGGGCGACCCGGACGCCCCCACCGTCCTCCTCGTGCACGGCTACCCCGACACCCACGCCGTCTGGGACGACGTCGCCGACGACCTCGCCCGCGACCACCACGTGGTGCGCTACGACGTCCGCGGCGCCGGCGCTTCCGGCGCCCCCGCGACCCGCGACGGCTACCGCCTGGAGCAGCTCGCCGACGACCTGTTCGCGGTCGCCGACGCGGTCAGCCCCGGGCGCCCGGTGCACGTCGTCGCCCACGACTGGGGCTCGGTCCAGTCCTGGGAGGCCGTCACCTCGCCCGGCGCGGAGGCCCGGATCGCGTCCTACACGACGATGTCCGGGCCCTGCCTCGACCACATGGGGTACTGGCTGCGCCACCGGCTGCGCCGCCCCACCCCGCGCCACCTCGGGCAGCTGCTCCACCAGGGCCTGCACTCCTGGTACATCACCGCGTTCCACCTGCCGTTCCTCGGCCCGGGCGTGTGGCGCCTCGGCCTCGCCCGCGCGTGGCCGCGGGTGCTGCGCGACCTGGAGCACGTCACCCCCCGCCCGGGCCACCCGCAGCCGGGCCTGCGCCGGGACGCGGTGCGCGGCATCGAGCTGTACCGGGCCAACTTCCGCTCCGCGCTGGGCAGTCCGCGCGAGCGGCCGACCGAGGTGCCGGTCCAGCTGGTGACCCTCACCCGGGACCGCTACGTCGGCACCTACCTCTCCGAGGGCCTGGAGCGCTGGGCCCCGAACCTCACCCGACGGACGCTGCGGGCCGGCCACTGGTCGGCGCTGCTGGAGAAGGGAGCGCACGTGGCCGGTATGGTCCGCGAGTTCACGGCGAAGGCGGAGGCGGGCGACGGGCGTCCGGCGAAGGGCGACGGCCCGCTGATCGTCGTCACCGGCGGCGGCAGCGGCATCGGCCGGGCCACCGCGCTCGCCTTCGCCGAGGACGGCGCCCGGGTGGTGGTGTGCGACCTCGACCTCGCCGCGGCCGAGCGCACCGCCGAACTGGCCTCCCTCATCGGCCCGCAGGCCCACGCCTACCGGGTGGACGTCGCCGACGGCGCCGCGGTGGACGCCTTCGCGAAGGCCGTGGCCGCCGAGCACGGCGTGCCCGACGTCGTGGTCAACAACGCGGGCATCGGCCACTCCGGGACGTTCCTGCAGACCACCGAGCAGGAGTGGCGGCGCGTGCTGGACGTCAACCTGTGGGGTGTCATCCACGGCTGCCGCGCCTTCGCGGCCCTGATGGCCGAGCGCGGCGAGGGCGGCCACATCGTCAACGTCTCCTCGGCCGCCGCCTACCTGCCGTCCAAGGCGCTCACCGCGTACGCGACCAGCAAGGCCGCGGTGTTCATGCTCTCCGACTGCCTGCGCGCCGACCTCGCGTCCCACGACATCGGGGTCTCCACGATCTGCCCCGGCATCGTGAACACCAACATCACCCGCACCTCGACCTTCTCCGCCACCACCGCCGACGAGCAGGCCGCCAAGCAGGCCCGCGCCGCCCGGCTCTACGCCCGCCGCGGCTTCCCGCCGGAGAAGGTGGCCGCCGCGATCCTCCAGGCCGTCCGCACGAAGAAGCCCGTCGTCCCCGTCACCCCCGAGGCCAAGGCCGCCCGCCTCCTCAGCCGCCTCAGCCCCGCCCTCCTGCGCCTGGCCGCCCGCCTGAACGTGACCTGAGGCCGGTACGGGTCTGCGACAGCGGGTGCGCACCGCACATCGCGGCCTGGTCCTGCCAGTACGGCGGAGGATCGCGGGTGACGGAGGGTTTACGTCCTGCTCGATTCCCGTGTCCGTTCGCGCTCTTGCCTGGCGCGCGCATACGCCACGGCTGTGTCGGCCCAGACGTCGTCTGTGGTCGCAGTCCCGACCGGGCGATGGACGGCAGTGAAGAAGGGTTCGTCCCAGGTGCGCTGCGACCGGGCGGCGAGGTCGGCGGTGCCGGCGGCGGTGTGCTGGTCTGCCATGTGTGCAGGGGGTACCCGCGCAAGCCGTCGTGGTTCGTCCGTACCATGGCGGCCCATGGAGATGACGACTGCCCTGTGGTCCTTCGCCCTCGTCGTGGGGTTGTTGACGCTCACGCCCGGACTGGACACCGCGCTCGTGCTGCGGACGTCCGCGCTGGCGGGGCGGCGGCAGGCGTGGGGGGTCGTGCTCGGGATCCAGACGGGGACGCTGGTCTGGGGGACGCTCACGTCGGCCGGGGTCACGGCGCTGCTGACCGCCTCGCAGGTGGCGTACGAGGTGCTGCGCTGGGGCGGGGCCGCGTACCTGGTGTGGATGGGCGTCGGGATGCTGCGCAGCCGCGGCGTGCAGGCCGCGGAGGAGGAGGCGCCGGCGCGGGGCGGGTTCCGGTACGGGTGGCGGCGGGGTGCGCTGACCAACCTGCTGAACCCGAAGGTCGGGGTCTTCTACGTCGCCGTGCTGCCGCAGTTCATCCCGTCGGGGGCGCCGCACTTCGCCGCCGGGGTGGCTCTGACCTGCGTCCACGTCGTGGAGGGCGGGCTGTGGTCGGCGGTCCTGGTGGGCTTCGCGCAGGTGGTGCGCGGCTGGCTGCGCCGTCCGTCGGCGCGCCGGCTGATGGACCGGGTGACGGGCACGGTGGTGGTGGGGTTCGGGCTGAAGCTCGCGCTGTCCGACTGAGCGGACCGGGCCGGCCGCCGGCCGCTAGCGCCCCAGCCGCGACAGCCCCTCGCGCAGGTCGTCGGGGTTCATGCAGATGTGGGTCTGCACGGTCGCGTTGAACTCCAGCCAGAACGGTTCGCAGATGGACGGCAGGGCGGCCTCGTCCGGGACGTCGACCACGATGATCTGGGCGCGGTGGCCGTTGCGGTTGAAGAAGTAGGCCGCTTCGGGTTTGAGGGCGGCCATGATCCGTTCGAACCTCTCGCCGACCGTGCCGTCGGCGATCAGCTTGTTCGTGGTCGCGGTGTCGATTTCGATGTCCAGCAGGACGCGCATGGCAGGTGCTCCTTGCCCGGGCTCGGGGTGAGTCCGCAACTCCAGCCTCGCGCCGGCCACCAGGGGCCGCAACGTCACCCGCGTGGCGGCCGGTGGGTGGCCGCGGCGGGCGTGGCGGGCTGCACTGGTTGGGCCACTGCCCAGCCGAGAAGGAGCCCGCTATGGCGATCGTTGTGACCTTCGACATCCCCGGTGTGACCCAGGCCCAGTACGACGGGGTGATCAAGGCCCTGACCGGCAGCACCACCGGCTTCAACCTGCCGTCCGACCTGCCCGTCGCGGGCATCGTGTCGCACGTGGCCGGTCCGACGGCGACCGGCTGGCACGTCACCGACGTGTGGGAGAGCCGCGAGGCGTTCGACCGCTTCGCCGAGGTGCTGCGGCCGATCCTCCAGGACGTCGGCATCCCGGCCGACCCGCCGCAGGTCTTCGAGGCCTACCGCGTCGTGCGCTGAGCCGGTCCGTCAGCCGGCGCCCGTCGGCGTCGGCCGGCGAGCCGCCCCCGCCCGTCAGGCGGCGTGCGTGCGCGGTGCCTGGCTGTCCGCGGGTTCCGCCGCCACGTCGTGGTGGATCGGCCCGCTGCCGGCGCTGAGCGGGAGGCAGCTGCCGCCGCGCCGGTGGGCGATGATCTCGGCGGCGACCGAGACGGCGGTCTCCTCGGGGGTGCGGGCGCCGAGGTCGAGGCCGATGGGGGAGCGCAGCCGGGCGATCTCGGCGTCGGTGAGGCCGACCTCGCGCAGCCGGGCGTTGCGGTCGCGGTGGGTGCGGCGGGAGCCCATCGCGCCGACGTAGCCGACGGGCAGCCGCAGGGCGCGCTCCAGCAGGGGGATGTCGAACTTGGCGTCGTGGGTGAGGACGCAGAGCACGGTGCGCCCGTCGATCCGGTCGAGCTGGGAGTCGAGGTAGCGGTGGGGCCAGTCGACGACGACCTCGTCGGCGTCGGGGAAGCGCCGGGCGGTGGCGAAGACGGGCCGGGCGTCGCAGACGGTGACGTGGTAGCCGAGGAAGCGGCCGATCCGCACGACGGCGGCGGCGAAGTCGATGGCGCCGAAGACGATCATCCGCGGCGCGGGCACGTAGGACTCGACGAAGCAGGTCACGGTGCCCTGGTCGTGCTCGTCGCAGGGGCGGCCGTCGAGGCCGAGGACGATCCGGCCGGTGCGTCCGGCGTCGAGCATGGCGCGGGCCTCGGCGACGATGGCCCGCTGGAGCCCGCCGACCGTCGAGGGGGCCGGGGACAGTGCCCCGGTCGCGCCGTCGGCGGTGACGGCGAGCGTCGCGCCGACGAGTCCGCCGGGCCCGGCGATGATCCGGGCGAGCGCGACAGGCGTGCCGGCGGCGATGTGGGCGATGCCGGCGTCGAGGCCGGGGTCGGCCCCGGGCACGACCGGCTGGACGAACACGTCGAGGATCCCGCCGCAGGTCAGGCCGACGGCGAAGGCGTCCTCGTCGCTGTAGCCGAAGCGTTCGAGGACGGGTTCGCCGCTCGCGATGGCGCTCTGGCACAGCTCGTACACGGCGCCCTCGACGCAGCCGCCGGAGACGCTGCCGATCGCCTCGCCGTCCGCGTCGACGGCGAGGGCGGCGCCGGGGTCGCGGGGCGCGCTGCCGGAGACGCCGACGACGGTGGCCACGGCGAAGGAGCGCCCGGACGCGTGCCAGGCCTGCAGCTGGTCGGCGATGTCCTGCATGTCGGGAGGCTCCTTACACGTTTCGACAGTAGCGGGGGCGCCGCCGTACGGGAAACGATCCCGTACGGCGGCGTTGGTGTGCGAGCGGTCACCGTGCCGCAGTTGGCCGCCCGCGCGCCGCGGCTAGTGCACGCCCAGCCAGGACTTGATCGGCGAGAGCGCGAAGTACACGACGAACACGCCGGTGAGGATCCACATCAGGACGCCGGGCTCGCGCCACTTGCCCTGGCCGGCCTTGATGACCGTGTACGAGATGACACCGGCGGCCACGCCCGCGGTGATGCTGTAGGTGAACGGCATCAGGACGCAGGTGAGGAAGGCCGGGATGGCGACCTCGCGGTCGGACCAGTCGATGTGCCGGGCCTGGCTGAGCATCATCGAGCCGATGACGACGAGCGCGGCGGAGGCGACCTCGACCGGGACGATGCCGGCCAGCGGGGAGAAGAACAGCATCAGGGCGAACAGGCCGCCGGTGACGGTGGAGGCGAGGCCGGTGCGGGCGCCGTCGCCGACGCCGGTGGCGGACTCGACGAAGACCGTCTGGCCGGAGGCGCCGGCCAGGCCACCGACCGCGCCGCCGGCGCCGTCGATGAACAGGGCCTTGGACAGGCCCGGCATGCGGCCCTGCTTGTCGGCCAGGCCCGCTTCGGTGCCGACGCCGATGATGGTGGCCATCGCGTCGAAGAAGCCGGCGAGCACGAGGGTGAAGACCGCGACGGAGGCGCTGATCGCCCCCATGCCCTTGCCGCCGAAGGCGCCGAAGAGGTCGACGTGGCCGAAGAGGCTGAAGTCGGGTGCGGCGACCGGGCTGCCGGGCCACACCGGGACGGAGTTCGCCCAGGCCTTGGCCGGCACGTGGGCCAGCTTGTTGACGACGATGGCGACCACGGTGCCGCCGGCGATGCCGATCAGGATCGCGCCGCGTACGTTGCGCGCCATCAGCACGAAGATCGTCAGCAGGGTGAGGCAGAAGATCAGGACGGGCCAGCCGGAGAGCTCGCCGAAGGGGCCCAGCGACAGCGGGGTGGGGCCGCCGGTGTGCACGAAGCCGGCCTTGTAGAGGCCGATGATGGTGACGAACAGGCCGATGCCGATGGTGATCGCGTGCTTGAGCGGCAGGGGTATGCCGTTCATGATCTTCTCGCGCAGGCCGGAGACGACCAGCAGGACGATCAGCAGGCCGTAGATCACGCACAGGCCCATGGCCTGCGGCCACGTGGTGTGCGGGACGACCAGGGCGGAGACCGCGCCGGAGACGGAGAGGCCGGCGGCGAGGGCCAGCGGCACGTTGCCGACCACGCCCATGAGGATCGTGGTGACGGCGGCCGCGAGGGCCGTCGCGGTGGTCAGCGCCGCGTGGTCGAGCTTCACGCCGGTGACGTCCGCGCCGCTCAGGATGAGCGGGTTGAGCAGGATGATGTACGCCATCGCCATGAAGGTGGTGAGACCACCGCGTAGTTCGTTGGCGAGCGTCGATCCCCGGGCCGAGATCTTGAAGTACGCGTCGAGCGCGCTGTTCGGCCGTGCTGCCGGGACCGACGTGGGGGTGTCGTCCTCGGCGGGTCTGTCTTCGGTGGTGCCGGGTTCCGTGGGGATCCGGGTCATGTCCACTCCCAAGGTTCAAAGGGGGTTGGGGTGGGCGAGCCGACCTGACTGCCAGGCAACGAATCCGGCGCAGGGGGACTAATCGACTCACTGGGCGCACTCTGTGGCTGTGCCGGCGGTGCGTAGGTGGTGCGCACCGCTGCAGAACCCCGGCGTGGGAGAGGCAGCGGGACAGTGCGTTCGCGTATCGGCTTGTGGTGCATGGGAGTCGCCTCAACTGCGAGGTGGGGGTTGGTGCTGGTGGTGCTGGGTGGTGCCGGGTGGTGCTGCCCCGGGGCGGCGGGGAAGACGGTCGCCGCCCCGGGGACGTCCGGTGAACGGCCGGGGTCAGCCGGGCTGTTCGGTGGTCAGGTGCTCGGGGCGGACCGGGATCCGCTTGAGCGCGAGGCCGGTGGCGTTGCGGATGGCCGCCACGATCGACGGGGTGGCCGAGACGGTCGGGGCCTCGCCGACGCCGCGCAGCCCGTAGGGGGCGTTGGGGTCGGGCAGTTCGAGGATCTCGACCGGGATCGGCGGGGTGTCGAGGATGGTGGGGATCAGGTAGTCCGTGAAGGAGGCGTTGCGCACCTTCCCGTCCCGGACGATGATCTCCTCCATGACGGCGAGGCCGAGCGCCTGGGTGCAGCCGCCCTGGATCTGGCCGACCACGGAGAGCGGGTTGAGCGCCTTGCCGACGTCCTGGACGGCGGTCAGCTCGACCACCTTGACCAGGCCGAGCTCGACGTCGACGTCGACGACCGCGCGGTTGGCGCAGAAGGTGTACTGGACGTGGCCGAAGCCCTGTCCGGTCTCCTTGTCGAACGCCTGGGTCGGGCGGTGGTGGTGCTCGCGGGTGAGGTCGATGGCCTCGTCGCCGAGCAGGTCGACCATGGAGACCAGCGGACCCGCGCCCTCGGAGACGACCTTGCCGCCGACGAGGGTGATGTCGTCGTGCAGCCAGCCGTAGCGGCGGCGACCCTTGTCGATCAGCGCGCGCTTGACCGCCTCGGCGGCGAGCTTGACGGCGCCGCCGGTCATGTAGGTCTGGCGCGACGCGGAGGTCGAACCGGCCGACCCCACCTCGGTGTTGGCCGGGTGGATGGTGACGAGCTCGACGCCGAGCTCGGTGCGGGCGATCTGGGCGTGCACGGTGACGCCGCCCTGGCCGACCTCCGCCATCGCGGTGTGCACCATGGCGACCGGCTCGCCGCCGATCACCTCCAGGCGCACCCGGGCGGTGGAGTAGTCGTCGAAGCCCTCGGAGAAGCCGACGTTCTTGATGCCGACGGAGTAGCCGACGCCGCGCACGATGCCCTCGCCGTGCGAGGTGTTGGACAGCGCGCCGGGCAGCTGGCGCACGTCCAGGTGGGCGGTGTCCAGCGGCGGGGGCAGCGGCATGTCCTTGACCCGCTGGAGCAGGTCGGCCACCGGGGCCGGCGAGTCGATCTGCTGGCCGGTGGGCATGAAGTCGCCCTCGGCCATGGCGTTGAGCTGGCGGAACTCGACCGGGTCCATGCCCAGTTCGGCGGCGATCCGGTCCATCTGCGTCTCGTAGCCGAACGCGGCCTGCACCGCGCCGAAGCCGCGCATCGCCCCGCAGGACGGGTTGTTGCTGTAGAGCGCGATGGCGTGCATCTTGACGTTCGGGATCACGTACGGGCCGTGGCCGAGCGAGGCCGCGTTGCCGACGACGGCCGGGGAGGCGGAGGCGTAGGCGCCGCCGTCCAGCACGATCCGGCAGTCGGCGAAGACGAGCTTGCCGTCGCGGGTGACACCGTGCTCGTAGTGCATCTTCGCCGGGTGGCGGTGCACGTGGCCGTAGAAGGACTCGTCGCGAGCGTAGACGATCTTGACGGGCTTGCCGGTGTGCTGCGCCAGCAGGCACGCGTGGATCTGCATCGAGATGTCCTCGCGGCCGCCGAAGGCGCCGCCGACACCGGCGAGGGTGAGCCGGACCTTCTCCTCGGGCAGGTCCAGCACCGGGGCCATCTGCTCGCGGTCGACGTGCAGCCACTGGGTGGCGATGTACAGGTCGATGCCGCCGTCCTCGGCGGGCACGGCGAGGCCGGACTCCGGGCCGAGGAAGGCCTGGTCCTGCATGCCGACCTCGTAGTCGCCGCTGACGATGACGTCCGCGAGCGCGCGGACCTCGTCGGTGACGCCGAGGCCGGAGACCAGCTTCTGCTCGTGGCAGATGTTGCCGTAGCCGTGCGACTTGAACTCGTGCGGCTCGTGCACGTAGCCGTGGGTCTCCGGGTCCAGGCACTGCTCCTCGGTGACGATCGGGGTGAGCACCTCGTACTCGACCTTGATCTTCTTCACCGCGCGGCGGGCCGTCTCCGGGTGGTCGGCCGCGACCAGCGCGATCGCCTCGCCGTGGTAGCGGACCTTGTCGATCGCGAGGGCCGGCTGGTCCTGGATCTCCAGGCCGTAGAACTTCGAGCCCGGGATGTCCTGGTGGGTGAGGACGGCGTACACGCCGGGCACCTTGAGCGCCTCGGAGATGTCGACGCCGAGGATGTTGGCCCGGGGGTGCGGCGAGCGCAGCGCCATACCCCACAGCATGTCCTCGTGCCACATGTCGGACGAGTAGGCGAACTCGCCCTTGACCTTCAGGTTGCCGTCCGGGCGCAGCGGCGAGCCGCCGATGCCGTCCTTGGACGCCTGGTCGATGTTCTGGAGGTTCTTCTGCCCCTGGATCGTGCGCGTGCTCATTCCGCAGTCCCCTTACCGGCGCACTTGCGGGCGGAGGCGAGCCGCACCGCGTCCATGATCTTCTCGTAGCCGGTGCAACGGCACAGGTTGCCCGACAGCGCCTCGCGGATGTCGTTGTCGCTGGGCTGCTCGTCGCGCTCCAGCAGGGCGTCGGTCTGCACCAGCAGGCCGGGGGTGCAGAAGCCGCACTGGACGGCGCCGGCGTCGATGAACGCCTGCTGGACGAGGCCGAGCTCGCCGTTCTCGTCGGCCAGGCCCTCGACCGTGCGGACCTCGCGGTCCTGCACCTGGCCGGCCGCGACCAGGCAGGAGCAGACCGGCACGCCGTCGAGGTAGACGGTGCAGGAGCCGCACTCGCCCTGCTCGCAGGCGTTCTTGGAGCCGGGCAGGCCGACCCGCTCGCGCAGCACGTACAGGAGGCTCTCGCCCTCCCACACGTCGTCGGCCTCGACCGGCTTGCCGTTGGCGGTGAAAGTGACCCTCATGCCGCGCTCCTGATCTGCTTGCTGTAGTCGTTCCAACACCAGGTGAGGGTGCGGCGGGCCATCACGGCCAGGGAGTGGCGCCGGTACTCGGCGGTGCCCCGGACGTCGTCGATGGGGGAGGCCGCGGCCTTCACCAGCTCGCCGAAGCGCTGGATCACCTCGGTGCCCAGCAGGCCGCCGGACTCCCAGAGGCCGCGCTCGGCGAGGACGCCCTGGAGGTACTCCTCGGCCTCGACGGCGCGGCGCGGAGTGGGGGCGGCCGAGCCGATGCCGGTGCCGACGGTGCCGGTCCTGGGGTGCAGGGCGAAGCCGAAGGCGCACACCGCGATGACCATCGCGTTGCGGGTGCCGATCTTCGAGAACTGCTGGGGGCCGTCGGCGACCGGGATGTGCACGGCCCGGATCAGCTCGTCGGCCGCCAGGCTGTTGCGCTTCACGCCGACGTAGAACTCGTCGATCGGGATCATCCGGGTGCCGCGCACGGAGGCCGCTTCGACGAACACGTCCCGCCCGGCCGCCAGCAGCGCGGGGTGCGCGTCACCGGCCGGGGAGGCGCCGCCGAGGTTGCCCCCGACACCGCCCCGGTTGCGGATCTGCGGCGAGCCGACGGTGTGGGCCGCCAGCGCGAGGCCGGGCAGCGGACCGGACAGCTCGTCGATGATCCGGGCGTAGGGGACCGAGGCGCCGAGCCGCACGACGCTGCCGTCGTTGGACCATTCGGTGAGCTCGGTGATGCGGTTCAGGTCGAGAATCGCGGATGGCCGGTGCACGTCGAAGTTCATCTCGACCATGACGTCCGTACCGCCCGAGATGGGCAGCGCGGTCGGGTACTCAGCCTTCGCCGCGAGTGCCTCGTCCCAGGTAGCGGGCCGAAGGAACTCCATGCGGGTGTCTCCTCAAGTCGTCGCCGGCCGGACGGGTGGGCTGGGTGCCCGGAACCCGGTGTTCGGGACCTGCCCACCGTGTCGTCGCCTCGGCGTCGGATCCCGGTCACCGGGCTGTGTCCGGCGGCGTGTGGCCAGTGAACCGCTGTGACGGGGCCCACTGGCAGTCACCGATGGCATGAAGCCCCGGCTGTGGTCCCGCCCGGCATCCTGTACGTTCCTCTAAGGAGGACAACGTCGCAGTCCAGCTAATCACCAGGCGCTACCTACGACCGTAATCCGGCCGTGATTCGGGAGCTACGGGCCCGTGACCCGCCGTCCCGGACGGACGTAACGCCAAGCACGGATGTTCGGGCACACTGTCACCCCCGGCAGCGCGTTCGGGCCCCTCACCCCCACCGATCCAGCCCGTTAGGAGTCTGCGGATGCGTGTCCGTGACCTGCTCGCCCCCGGCGCCCCGCGACTGCGCCTGCTCGCGGCCGAGGACGAGCTGGACCGGCAGGTCAGCGGTGTCATGACCACGGACCTGCACGACCCCGGGCGCTACCTGCACGGCGGCGAGCTGGTGCTCACCGGCATGCTCTGGCGCACCGGCCCGGCCGACTCGGAGCGCTTCGTGCGCACGATCGCGGCCGGCGGCGCCGTCGCCCTCGCGGCCGGCGAGGCCGAGGTCGGCCCGGTGCCCGAGGACCTCGTCGACGCCTGTCGCCGGCACCGGATGCCCCTGCTCGCCGTCCCCGACGACATCGCCTTCGGAACGGTCACCGAGTTCGTCGGCCGGCAGGTCTCCGCCGACCGCGCCGCCGACCTCGCCGCCCTCGTCGACCGCCACCGGCTGCTCGTCTCGGCGGCCGGCGGCGGCGGCCTGGACGCCGTCCTGGACCTGCTCGGCGGCGACCTCGACCTCGACTGCTGGGTGCTCACCCCGACCGGCGCCGTGATCGCCGGGCCCGCCGACCGCCTGTCCGCCGAGGACCGCGACCAGCTGGTGCGCGCCCACCTCGCCGCCCAGCGCCAGCGCCGCCGCCCCCCGCACCGGGCCCGCCTCGCCACCGGCGCGTACTCGCTGCTGCCCGCCCCGGCCACCGCCGACGCCGAGCACGAGGCGCCGCTCGCCGACTGGGTGCTCGCCGTGGCCGGCGACGTCACCGAATGGACCACCAAGCGCCAGCAGCTCGCCGAGAACCTCGCCCGCCTCGTCGCCGCCGAGCGCCAGCGCCGCGACGAGGGCCGCCGGCTGCGCCGCCGCCTGGCCGACGAACTGCTCGACCGGCTGCGCCGCGACGCCGACCCGGCCGAGATCAGCCGCACCCTGTACGCCTCCTCGGCGATGGCCGCCCGGTACGAGAACGCCGAGCCCAAGCCGCAGGCCCCGGAGGGCTCCTGGCTGGTGCTCAGCGCCGACGGCACCGGCCTGCCCGAGGGCATGGTGCGGGCCGTCCTGGAGGAGGCGCTCGGCGGCACCACCGACCGCGCGCTGGTCGCCGGGGCCGGCACCGGCGCGGTCGTCGTGATGCCCGTGCTGGAGGCCGCCGTGCCCGCCGACACGCTGCGCGAACTGCTCGCCCCGCTGGAGGCCGGCCTCGGCTCCGAGGGCCGCATCACCCTCGGCGTCTCCGCCCCCGCCTCCGAGGCCGGCGGCCTGCGCGGCGCCCTGGAGGAGGCCCGGCACGCCCGCCGGATCGCCGCCGCCCGGGTCGGCCGGGTGTGCGTGGCCGGCCCCGAGGAGCTCGCCTCGCACGTGCTCCTGCTGGCCGCCGTCCCCGACGAGGTGCGCCGCGCGTTCCGCAGCCGCCTGCTGGACAAGGTGATCGGCTACGACATCGAGCACCAGGCGGACCTCGTGCGCACCCTGGAGGCGTTCCTGCGCTCGGACGGCTCCTGGACGCGCTGCGCCGGGCAGCTGCACGTCCACGTCAACACGCTGCGCTACCGGATCGGCCGCATCGAGGAGCTGACGGGCCGGGACCTCTCGCGCCTGGAGGACCGGGTGGACTTCTACCTGGCCCTCGAACTGGCCTGACACCCGGACGACATGACGAAGGGGCCCGCCGCGTACGTTCGCGGTGGGCCCCTTCGTCGTTCGGGTGATCGTTACTGCGCGGGGATGATCCCGGTCAGCCACTCGAAGACGTTCGGCACCATGCGCTTCCACAGGTCGGTGGTGTGCGGGCCGGTGGTCTCCTGCACCTGGATGGTGGTGGGGGCCTTGGCCGCGGCGGCCAGCGCCTGGGCGTCCTCGAAGCCGTCGCCCTTGGCGCCGCTGATGAAGAGCGAGACCTTCGGCGGGGTCTGGGCGGTCTTCAGGATGTTGACCGGGTTGTTGGCCTCGCGCAGCTGCGGGTTCTTGCCGACCAGCGAGTCCGACTCCTGGGCCGGGTCGTTGTAGCCGGAGAGGCTGATGCCGGCCCGGTAGCGGTTCGGGTGCGCGAGCGAGAGCTTGGCGGCGCAGTGCGCGCCGGCCGAGTAGCCGGCGATCGCCCAGCGATCGGGGGAGGGGTCGGCCCGGAAGTTGTCCATGATCATCTGCGGCACGTCCCGGGTGACCCACGCGTCGGCGTTGACCTTGCCGGGGATGTCGGTGCAGCCGGCGTCCTGGTGGTTGCCGAGGAGCAGGGTGCGCGGCGAGACCAGGATGAACGGGGCGACCTTGCCCTGCTGCATGAGCGGCTTGAGCTGCTCGGACACCTTGAGGGTGCCGTACCAGGTGGAGGACGAGCCCGGGTAGCCCGGGATCAGCTCGACGACCGGGAACTTCTTGTCCTTGTAGGCCGGGTCGTCGTACTGCGGCGGCGTCCAGACCAGCACCTCGCCGTCGACGCCGGACACCTGGCCCTTGAGCTCGGTCTTCTTGACGTCGCCGGGCACCGCCGGGTCGTTCACGCCGCCGAACTGCTGGAGCACCTTCGCCGGGGGCTTGGCGTCCCCGCCCGACTTGGCCGCGCCGGCCGCGTCGTCCTTCGGCACGGCGGGCACCGCGCGGACGTGGTCGCCGGTGCCGAGCAGGTCGTCCCAGCTGCCGTAGATCAGGTTCGCGTTGTTCACCATCACGAAGACCGTCAGCACGGCCGTGATCTGGCAGAACACGATCATGACCAGCCGCGAGAGCACCTTGACCGGTTCGGGTCCGCGCACCTTGCCCCAGAAGAACAGCGCGACCGCGATCGACACCGGCACGAGGACGACCGTGAGGATGAAGAAGGGCGTACCTGTCAGTTGCATCAGTTCTCGTTATCCGGATCGCAAGCCGCTCGGGCCCCACTCGCCCGCGCGCACTCCAATGGCAAGGGACGGCGTTGAACCCGGGATCGGTTGCCGTCCGAATCTGTGCGGAACCTGAGAGGAACATCACGTTTCTGTGATGTTCCGCTTTCGGATCGGCGTCTAGTCTGCCACCCGGACGGCCGTCCGCCGGACGAGGTGTCCAGCCGACGCTCAGGAAGGTGCCCCGAGGCACCTTACCGTCCGCCCCGCCCCGGCCGCCGGGCGAGGCGGTGCGAGCCCGTACCGCGGTTACGGAGAGAATCGTGGGATGAGCACAACCCGCTTTCGCCCGTCCCGCCGGTTCCGGCCCGTCCTCGCCGTCCTCGCGGTCGCGGTCGCCGTGGCCGGCTGCAGCAGTACCGGAGGCAGACGCGCCGAGGAGGCCCGCGCCAAGGCCGCGGCCGCCGGCGGCAGCGCCGTCACCACCCCGCGCTGGAAGGTCGCCATGGTGACCCACGCCGGGCCCGGCGACGCCTTCTGGGACAGCGTGCGCAAGGGCGCCGAGCAGGCCGCCGCCAAGGACAACATCACCTTCCTGTACTCCAACGACGCGCAGACCCAGAACCAGGTCCAGCTCGTCCAGGCCGCCATCGACCAGAAGGTCGACGGCCTGCTCGTCACCCTCGCCAAGGGCGACGCCATGGCCGCCGTCCTCGCCAAGGCCAAGGCCGCCGGCATCCCCGTGATCACGATCAACTCCGGCCAGGAGTACTCCGCGAAGTTCGGCGCGCTCACCCACATCGGCCAGGACGAGACGACGGCCGGCCAGGCCGCCGGCGCCGAGCTCGCCTCCCGCGGCCGCAAGTCCGTCCTGTGCGTCATCCACGAGCAGGGCAACGTCGGCCAGGAGCAGCGCTGCTCCGGCGCCCAGTCCGGCTCCGCGCTGCCCGGCGCCTCCTTCCAGGTGCTCTACGTCGACGGCGTCAACATGCCCGACGCCCGGGCCGCGATCTCCGCCAAGCTCCAGGCCGACCCGGCCATCGACACCGTGCTCACCCTCTCCGGTCCGATGGCCGCCACCGGCCTCCAGGCCGTCCAGGACGCCCGCCGCCAGGTCGAGCTCGACACCTTCGACCTCGGCACCCAGGTCGTCGCCGGGCTGAAGTCCGGCAGCGTCGGCTTCGCCGTCGACCAGCAGCCCTACCTCCAGGGCTACGAGGGCGTCGACCTGCTGTGGCTGTACAAGTCCAACCTGGACATGCTCGGCGGCGGCAAGCCGGTCGCGACCGGCCCGCAGATCCTCACGAAGAACGACGCGGACGCGCTCGCCGAGTACGTCGCGAGGGGGACCCGTTGAGCAGCCCGTCCGGCCCTCCGCCCGGCGCTCCGTCCGGCCCTCCGTCGAGCTTTCCGTCGAGTGCGGCGGACTTCCTCGTCCAGGACCGTCCGGCGGCCCTGCGGCGCCTCCTGGCGCGCCCCGAGCTCGGGGCGCTGATCGCCGCCGGCGCCGTCTTCCTGGTCTTCGCGGCCGCCGCCGAACCCTTTCTGCGGGTCGCCTCGCTGGGCACCGTGCTCTACGCCGCGTCCACCATCGGGATCATGGCGGTGCCGGTCTCCCTGCTGATGATCGGCGGCGAGTTCGACCTGTCGGCCGGCGTGCTGGTCACCACCGCTGCGCTGACCTCGTCGATGATCTCCTACCAGTTCACCGCCGTCACCTGGGTCGGCGTCGTCGCCTCGCTCGCCGCCGCGCTCGCGGTCGGCTGGTTCAACGGCTGGATGCTCGGGCGCACCAGGCTGCCCAGCTTCATCGTCACGCTCGGCACCTTCCTGATGCTGACCGGCGCCAACCTCGGCGTCACCAAGCTCGTCTCCGGCACCGTGTCGACCAAGCCGATCTCCGACATGCAGGGCTTCGCCTCCTGCCGCTGGCTGTTCGCCTCCGAGGTCACCGTCGGCGGGCTGACGGTCAAGGCCACCGTGTGGTGGTGGCTCGGCATGCTCGCCGTCGGCAGCTGGGTGCTGCTGCGCACCCGCTTCGGCAACTGGATCTTCGCCGTCGGCGGCGACGCGGCCGCGGCCCGCGCGGTCGGCGTGCCCGTCGCCCGGACGAAGACCGTGCTCTACCTCGGCGTCGGCTTCGGCGCCTGGGTGCTCGGCCAGCACCTGCTGTTCTCCTTCGACACCGTCCAGTCCGGCGAGGGCGTCGGCAACGAGCTGATCTACATCGTCGCGGCCGTCATCGGCGGCTGTCTGATCACCGGCGGCTACGGCTCGGTGGCCGGCTCCGCGCTCGGCGCGCTGATCTTCGGCATGGCCAGCAAGGGGATCGTGTACGCGCAGTGGAACCCGGACTGGTTCAAGTTCTTCCTGGGCGCGATGCTGTTGCTCGCCGCCCTGCTGAACGCGTTCGTCAAGCGCCGGGCCGAGCGGGGGCCGCGATGACTGCCGGGATTCCTTCCGAGGGCGAACTGCTCGCGCTCGACGGCGTGGGCAAGAGCTACGGCACCGTCCGGGCGCTGCAGGACGTCTCGCTGACCCTGCGGGCCGGCGAGATCAGCTGCGTGCTCGGCGACAACGGCGCGGGCAAGTCCACCCTGATCAAGATCATCGCGGGGCTGCACGGGCACGACGAGGGCGTCTACACCGTCGGCGGCGAGGAGGTCCGGTTCGACTCCCCGCGCCAGGCCCTCGACCGCGGCATCGCCACCGTCTATCAGGACCTGGCCGTCGTCCCCCTGATGCCCGTGTGGCGCAACTTCTTCCTCGGCTCCGAGCGCGGCCTGCGCCGCTGGGGCGGCCTGCGCCTCGACGCCGACGGCATGCGCGCCACCACCCGCGAGGCGCTCGCCCGGATGGGCATCGACCTGCACGACGTCGACCGCCCGATCGGCACCCTGTCCGGCGGCCAGCGCCAGTGCGTGGCCATCGCCCGCGCCGTCCACTTCGGCGCCAAGGTGCTCATCCTGGACGAGCCCACCGCCGCCCTGGGCGTCAAGCAGTCGGGCGTCGTGCTCAAGTACGTCACCGCGGCGCGCGACGCCGGGCTCGGGGTCGTCCTGATCACGCACAACCCGCACCACGCGTACCTGGTCGGCGACCACTTCACCCTGCTCAAGCGGGGCCGGATGGCCGGCAGCCACCCGCGCGACGCGATCGGGCTCGAACAGCTCACCACCGAGATGGCCGGGGGCTCCGACCTCGCCGAGCTCTCCCACGAGCTGGCGCGGCCGAACGCGGGCGGCGGCCCGCGCGGCGCGTCCGGCCCTGACGACACCCGTACCGACATCACCGGTTCCGACACCACCGGTTCCGACGCCCCCCGTTCCGAGACCACCCGTTCCGACACCCGTTCCGACACCCGTGAGGAGCGTCCGAAGCCGTGAACAGCCCCCAAGGCAGCACCCGGCCGGCCGTCCTGCCCACCCTGCTCGGCCTCGGCCCGCGCGCCGAACGCCGCCGCCGCGCCCTGCCCGCCGGGATACTGCGGCTGCCCACCATCGGCATCGACATCGGCGGCACCAAGGTCGTCGCGGGCGTCGTGGACGGCGAGGGCAAGGTGCTGGAGAAGCTGCGCACCGACACCCCGCACAAGAGCAAGAGCCCCAAGGTCGTCGAGGACGTGATCGTCGAACTGGTGCTGGAGCTCGCCGACCGGCACGACGTCCACGCCGTCGGCATCGGCGCGGCCGGCTGGGTGGACGCCGACCGCTCCAAGGTGCTCTTCGCCCCCCACCTCAACTGGCGAAACGAGCCGCTCCAGCAGGCGCTCAGCGAGCGGCTGCGGTTCCCGGTGATCGTCGAGAACGATGCCAACGCGGCGGCCTGGGCCGAGTGGCGCTTCGGTGCCGGGCGCGGCGAGGACCACATGGTGATGCTCACGCTGGGTACCGGCATCGGCGGGGCCGTCGTGCGCGACGGCTACGTCGACCGCGGCAAGTACGGGCTCGCGGGCGAGTTCGGGCACATGCAGGTGGTGCCCGGCGGCCACCGCTGCCCGTGCGGCAACCGGGGCTGCTGGGAGCAGTACTCCTCCGGCAACGCGCTGGTGCGCGACGCGCGCGAGCTGATCGCCGAGGAGTCGCCGGTGGTGCAGCCGCTGCTGGCCCTCGCGGGCGGGACCGTCGAGGGCATCACCGGCCCGCTGGTCACCGAGGCCGCGCAGGCCGGCGACCCGACGGCGACCGAGCTGCTCTACGAGGTCGGCACCTGGCTGGGCGTCGGCATCGCCAACCTGGCCGCGGCCCTCGACCCGGGCCGGTTCGTCATCGGCGGCGGCGTCTCCGAGGCCGGCGACCTCCTGCTCGGCCCCGCCCGGGACACCTTCCGGCGCACCCTCACCGGCCGGGGCTTCCGCCCCGAGGCCGTCATCGTCCACGCGGCCCTCGGCAACGAGGCGGGCCTGGTCGGCGCCGCCGACCTCGCCCGCCAGGTCGCCCGCCGCTTCCGCACGATCAAGCGCCGCCGGGTCGAGCGCAGCGCGCTGTAGGGCGGGAGGGGGGCGGCGAACAACTTTCAGCGAACAGATAACAGATGACAGATTTCGTTTTCTGTCATCTGTTATCTGTTGGTTGTCGGCCGCCCCCCCCGCCCGCAAACTCCCGAAGGGTCAGCCCTCGGCCTTCCAGTGGTCCCGGCCGTCAGAGGCCGGGGTCGGGGCCGGTCGCCGCACTTCGCCGCCGCCGTGTGGTTGTCGGGATCACACCTCCTGTGAAACAACGGAGTTGACGCCGACTCAGGAGGAATGGGATGAGGGCTCTGACCCGCCTCGCGCCACCGTTGTTGCTCGCGAGTGCTCTGGTGTGGTCCGCCGCCGGGCCGGCCGGGGCGGTGGCGCCGCCGGCCCACGTGCCGGAGGCGGTCGGGTGGGGCGGGGCGGTGTCCACGGTGTCCGCGGAGGCCACCGCCGCCGGGATCGAGGTGCTGCGCAAGGGCGGGAACGCGGTGGACGCGGCCGTCGCCGCCGCCGCGGCCCTCGGCGTCACCGAGCCGTACTCGTCGGGGATCGGCGGCGGCGGGTACTTCGTCTACTACGACCACGCCACCGGCCGCGTGCACACCATCGACGGCCGCGAGACCGCCGGCCGCACCGCCGACACCGGGCTCTTCCTGGAGGGCGGAAAGCCGCTCGCCTTCCCCGACGCCGTCACCAGCGGCCTGTCGGTCGGCGTCCCCGGCACCGCGGCCACCTGGGACGACGCGCTACGGCAGTGGGGCTCGCGCTCGCTCGCCGAGAACCTGCGGCCCGCCGAGCGGATCGCCGACGACGGCTTCGTCGTCAACGCCACCTTCCGCGGCATGACCGAGGACAACTACAGCCGCTTCAAGGACTTCCCGGCGACGGCCGGGCTGTTCCTGCCCGGCGGCAAGCTCCCCGAGGTCGGCTCCGTCCTGCGCAACCCCGATCTCGCCGCCACCTACCGGCAGTTGGGCAAGGACGGCACCAAGGCGTTCTACCAGGGCGACATCGGCCGGGACGTCGTCAACACCCTCCAGCACCCGCCGGTCGACCCCGCCTCCGGGCGCAACGCCCGACCCGGCAAGGTCGACGCCGCCGACCTCGCCTCCTACGCGGTCCGCCGCCAGGCCCCGACACACGTCGCCTACCGGGACTACGACGTCTACTCGATCGCCCCGTCCAGCTCCGGCGGCACCACCGTCGGCGAGGCCCTCGGCATCCTGGAGAACGGCGACGTCTCCGGCTACAGCGGCACGCAGTACTACCACCACTTCCTGGAGGCCTCCCGGATCGCCTTCGCCGACCGCAACCGCTGGCTCGGCGACCCGCGCTTCTCGGACGTGCCGACGAAGGAACTGCTCTCGCCCGACTACGCCGCCTCCCGGGCCTGCCTGATCAGCCCGGACAAGGCCCTGACCAGCCCGCTCGCCCCCGGTGACCCGTACGACCCGGCCGAGTGCGCGGACGGCGGCCAGGCCGCCCCCGAGCCGTACGAGGGCCAGAACACCACGCACCTCACCGTGGCCGACCGCTGGGGCAACGTCGTCGCGTACACCCTGTCCATCGAGCAGACCGGCGGCAGCGGCATCACCGTCCCCGGCCGCGGCTTCCTGCTCAACAACGAGCTGACCGACTTCGACTTCGCCCCGCTCGCGGCCGGCGTGCCCGACCCCAACCTGCCCGGGCCCGGCAAGCGGCCGCGCTCGTCGATGTCGCCCACCGTCGTGCTGCGCGACGGCGAGCCGCTGCTCGCCACCGGCAGCCCCGGCGGCGCGACCATCATCACCACCACCCTCCAGGTGCTCCTCGGCCGCCTCGACCGCGGCCTGAGCCTGGAGCAGGCCATCGCCGCGCCGCGCGCCAGCCAGCGCAACACCGCCACCACCCAGGCCGAGCCGGGCTTCCTCGCGCTGCCCGAGCGGTGGGGGGGGGGGGGGGCCGGGCGGCCCGGACGCCCCGGGGGCGCGCAAGGGGGGGCCGCCCCCGGCGCGCCACCCGCGCGCGGGCCCGGGGGGGGGGGCGGCCCCACCCC
>NZ_JBHWGV010000013.1:58018-80649 GCF_042732955.1 Kitasatospora sp. NPDC059747
CCCAACCCCCCCCCCCCCCCCGCCCGCGCGGGCCCCCCCCGCGGGGCCCGCGGGGGGGGGGGGGGGGGCCCGCCCCCCCCGCTTCAGCCCGGTGGACGAGATCGGTGCCGCGACCGGCGTCGAGCGACTGCCGGACGGCCGCTGGGTGGCCGCGGCCGAACCCGTGCGGCGCGGCGGCGGCGCGGCCGCCGTGGTCCGGCCCGCGGGCTGAGATGCGGGCCGGAGCCTGCCGGGATTGTCGGTAGCGGGCGGTATGTTCGGGGTGGGCGCTCCCAGCGGGCGCCCGCCCCGTCCGCCGTCCGTACGACCCGGGAAGGCCGCCCGCCGTGACCGTCCGCATCGCCACCTGGAACATCAACTCCGTCACCGCGCGGCTGCCCAAGCTCCTGGAGTGGCTGGAGAGCGCCAAGCCCGACGTGCTCTGCCTCCAGGAGCTCAAGTGCGCGGCCGACGCCTTCCCCTACGAGGACGTCCGCGCGCTCGGCTACGAGACGGCCGCCCACGGCAACGGCCGGTGGAACGGCGTCGCGATCGTCTCCCGGCTCGGCCTCGACGACGTCGTGCGCGACCTGCCCGGCCAGCCCGGCTACCTCGCCGACGACGCCCTGCTGCCCGACGTCGAGCCCCGCGCCATCGCCGCCACCTGCGGCCCCGTCCGGGTCTGGTCCGTCTACGTGCCCAACGGCCGCGAGGTCGACCACGCCCACTACCGCTACAAGCTGGAGTGGCTGGAGGCCCTGCGCAAGGCCTCCGCCGACGACGCGGCCGGGCCGCGCCCCTTCGCCGTCCTCGGGGACTTCAACATCGCCCCCACCGACGACGACGTCTTCGACGTGGCCGCCTTCGAGGGCCTCACCCACGTCACCCCGGCCGAGCGGGCCGCGCTGGAGGCCCTCGGCGAGGTCGGCCTGCACGACGTCGTGCCCCGCCCGCTCAAGTACGACCACCCCTACACCTACTGGGACTACCGCCAGCTGGCGTTCCCGAAGAACCGGGGCATGCGCATCGACCTCACCTACGCCAACGAGCCCTTCGCCGACGCCGTCACCGACAGTTACGTTGACCGCGAGGCGCGCAAGGGCAAGGGCACCTCGGACCACGCCCCGGTGGTCGTCGACCTGGATCTCTGAGTCACGCACAGCTACCGCGTCACGTACAGCTGCCGTGTCACGCACAGCTACCGCCCGTAACCCGAACGGTCCTGCGCGGTGGCCGGGCGCCGAAGGGGTGCCTACCGTCGGTGAGTGACTGGGTGCGGTTGTTCGACCACGTGGACATGGGAGTCCCCGGCCGCGCCCGAGAATCCCGGAGGTTCCGGCATGCGCCCCACGCGTACGGCCGCCGCCGCCCTGATCGGCGCGACGGTACTGACCGGTCTGACGGCCCCCCTCGCGATCGCCAGGGACGGTGCGGCCTCGGTCAGCCCGTCCCAGGCCGCACCGGGCCAGACCGTGACGGTCACGGTCTCCTGCGAGAAGTCGGACAAACCCGACGCGAAGACGATCACCGCCCACTCGGCGGCCTTCGAGGGCGGCCCGGCCACCCTCACCCTGGGCCCGGACGGCAAGCACAGCGGCTCCGCGCGCCTGGCCGGCCAGCACGGCGGGGACAGCAAGGTCGACGGCACCTGCCCCGACGGCGGTGCCTTCTCCACGTCCGTCACGGTCACCACCGTCACGGGCCCGGACCAGGGCACCGACAAAGGCCCCGACAAAGGCCTGGGCGACTGGGGCAAGGCGGCCGGGGAGTGGGCCGGTTCGCTCGGTCAGTCCGGTGCCGGGAGCCAGCAGGTCGCCCCGCACGGCTCCGTCCACACCGGCCTCGGCGGCTCGGTCGCGGGCGACCCGGCCGAGCTGGCGGGCGGCCTGGTGCTCGTCGCCGGCGGGGTCGGCGGCTTCTGGCTGCTGCGGAGGCGCGGTGCCTGATGGCCCTTCCGCGTGCCTCCCGCTCGCATCCGCCGCGCCGCCGGACCGTTCTCGGACCGGCGGCGCGGTGGTGTCCCGATGGTGTTGCCGTGGTGCCGCGAGACGCCAGGGCGCCTCGGGACGGGCTCAGGCCTGCCGCTGCTCGGCCTTCAGGGCGCCGTCGGCCAGCAGGTACTGGGCGAGGATGTACGTCGCCATGATCCAGAACTGATGCCCCGGCAGCTCGCGCCACTTCGCCAGCTGGGTGGCGATCAGGGTGTCGGACAGCAGGAACAGTGCCCCGCCCAGGCCGGTGCGCCAGCCCAGCCCCGCCGAGGTGACGGCGGTCGAGGCGAGCAGCAGGCTGTAGCCGGCCACCGGCACCTGGAGGTCCCCGAGGTCCGGCCAGAGCTGCCCGATCATGCCGGCCCACGCCCCCGCGTACGCGGCCGCCACCAGGAGGGCGCGCTTGCGGTCGGTGAGCGCCCCCTGGCGCACGAACATCGTCACGTAGCAGACGTGCGCCGCCGCGAAGGAGCCCATTCCGGCCAGGAACGCGGTGTCGTCCTTGAGCTGGAGCAGCACGTCCCCGCCCGCGCTCAGCAGCAGCGCCGGTGCCAGCAGCTTCGGAGCCTCCCGCTCCGCCGCCGTCGCCGCCGAGACGCTGTGCGCGGCCAGCAGGGGCATCAGGGCGGGCTTGGTGGCGTTGCGGAGCACGGAGGTGCCGGAGAGGATCGCGCCCAGGTGTGCCGCCGAGGTGGCCGCGAAGCCGCCCAGCAGGCCGGTGGTCGAGCGCAGGCGCCCGCCGAGGACGGCTCGGGTGGTCGTACTGATGCTCATGCGGCTGCTGACCTCCGGGAATGAGGGTGGGGGGGGGAACGGGCCTCGCGCTCGAACCCTAGGCGACCGTCCGGCGCGGCGGTAGACCGGGTTACCGGTGCGTAACCCCATTCGGGGGCGGGGGATGACACCTCGGCGAGCGGTACTCGGGGAGCGCGATGGGGCTGTGGCGGGGGCGCGACGGGGCCGGGGTGACGGTGCCCGCAGGCCGTCGGCGACGTAGCGGAGGGCGGGCGGCCACTTGGCCGGGATGTCCGCCCGGGGCCCGGTTGCTGCCGACGGGTGACCCGGCCACCGTCTAGTCTGGTCCCCGACATGGAGCAGCAGGAGTACGCGGCCTCCGCCACCCGGGTGGCGGACGGCAGGCCGGACGGGCGCACGGGCGGAACGGGGCGGGGGACCACCGACGCCGTCCTCGCCGTACCCGCCCCCGCCGCTGCGTCCGCGACCTCCTGTGCATCCGTCACGCCGTCCGTCACGGCGTCCGTCGCGCCGTCCGTCACGGCGTCCGTCACGGCGTCCGTCCCCGTTCCCGGCAGTAGGTCTGACGATGTGAAGGGGCAGTCCCCGGCGGGGCGGGAGCTGTCGCCGGATCCGGGGCTGCTGCGGCTCGCGCACTGGTTCGCCGCGGCCGGCCCCGGCATCGCCGACGACCTGTGCACCGCGTCCTTCGGCCTCTATCCGGCCCGTCACTTCGGTGTTCCGGCCGACGTGCCGGCCGACGCCGACATCAGCTGGTGGCACGGCCCCACCGCGCACGCCGCCGCCGTGCGCCGCGTCCGCGAGGCCCGCCCGGTGCGCGGCCTGCGCCGCGCCCGCCGGGACGCCGCCGCGCCGCCCGTCGTGCGCTCAGGCGCCAAGGCGGGCAAGCCCGGAAGGCACCGCAAGCCCGAGCGGACCCGGCCGCTGCCCGGCGCGCAGGATCGTTCCGCCCAGGAGCGGGAAACCGAGGGGTGCGCGGTCCAGGCGTGCGGAACGCAGGCGTGCGAAAGGCAGCCGCGTGACGTCCAGCCCCTTGAAGCCCGGGACCGCGATGTCCAGGAGCGTGCTGCCCAGGAGTGTGCCGCCCAGGGGTGTGCTGCCCATGAGCCTGCTGCCCATGAGCGTGAGGCCCGGGATCGCGGCCCCCAGGACCCGCCGCACCCCGACGCTGCCGCCGAACGCCGCATCGCCGCGCGGCTGCTGCTCGCCCACCCCCTCGTCACCGCCTCCGGCCCGCACGCCGACGGCTTCCCGCTGATCCGCCGTCACCGCGACTGGCTCACCGAACGCTTCGACACCCTGCTCGGCTACCGCCTCGTCGTCGGCCCCTGGCACGCCCGCCTCTACAAGGCCGGCCTCGGCCCCGCCGCCGCCCGCCGCCTCCACGACCCCGGCACCGGCACCCCGTTCACCCCCGCCGGCTACGCCCAGCTCGCCCTCGCGCTTGCCCTGCTCGTCGACGCCCCCGAGCAACTCCCGTACCGGCGGCTGCTCGACGCCATGCGCGCTGCCGCGCCCGACCTGCCCGCCGCGCCCGCCGACCGCGCCATGGCCCTCGCCGCGCTCGCCGGCTGGCAGGTGCTCGACGGACTCCCGGACGACCCGGCCGCCGCCGACCGCTCCTGCGTGCTCACCGTCGACCGCGAACTCGCCCGCGCCGTCCCCGCCGGGCCGCCCGCCCTCGCCGACGGCGCCGCCGACCTCATCCGCCGCGCCGCCGACGCCGAACCCGCCACCGCCGTGCGCCGCCTGCTCGCCGAGACCCCCGCCGTCCTCGCCGCCGACCTCCCCGGCGAACAGCGTGAATGGCTGCGCGACCACCGACTCAGCGGGCCCGCCGCACTCGGCGAATTCCTCGGCCTGGAAGCCGAGTTGAGGGCCGAAGGGGTGGCCCTGCTGGACCCGGCCGACGAACTGACCGACCTCGCCCTGCCCGGTGCCGGCACCCTGCCGCAGGCGGCCCTGCTGCTCGTCGAGCGCCTCGTCGAGGAGGTCCGCCCGCTGCCCGGCGACCCGACCGACGGCGACGTGCCGATCCCCGACGCGCTGATAGACGGCGTCCTCGGCGACATCGCCGACGAGTACGGCCTCCCGGCCGGCTGGCGCCGCGACTACCTCGCCGACCGCACCGCGCTGCGTCGCGACGCCCTCGACCTCCTGCACCGCCTGGGCCTGATCACCCCCGCCCCGCGTGCGACCCGTCCCCCGGCGTGGCTCCTGCGCCCCCCGGCCGCCCGCTACGCCCCCGCGCTGGACCTCTGCCCCTCCCCGGGCACGGGCCGCCACTCCCGCCGCGACGAGGGCGAGTAGGCGCTCCCGAGGCCCTCCCGGGCTGTCCGGCCCGGACATGCGAAAGCACCGCGCCCCTGGGGACGGCGGTGCTGGTGGGTCCGGTGGGGCGGTCGGTTACTTGCCGGCGGTGGCGGTCGTCGTCACGGTGTCGTGCTGGACGGTCTCCACGGTCGCGCCGACGCCGAAGGTGCCGAGGACGATGGAGGCGAGGACGGCGGCGCAGGCGAGCAGGCGGCGGTGGCGCTGGGGGAGCGGGAAGCGCGGTTCCTGGTAGGTCGCCGGAGGGAAGGCGTTCATGTCACGGAGGGTGGCAGGACGGAATGAACGGTCGGTACGCACGGGTTAAGTCCGGACGGGGGTTGGACGTCGGTTGGGGCGGATACGCCCCAACCTGGCTCGGGCGGGGCGTCGTGGCTGGTCAGACGGGTGGTGTGCGGTCGCGGCGGCCCGCGTCGGCGAGGGCCTCGCCGACCGCGACGCGGACCGCGTCCCGCAGTCCGTGCGCCGGGTGGAACCGGGACGGCCCGGCGGCCGGGTCCTCCCGCAGCTCCTTCACGAGGGACACGCAGAGCAGCAGCATCACGACGACGAACGGCAGTGCGACGAGGATCGTCGCGTTCTGCAGGGCGGTGAGCCCGCCCGCGAGCAGCAATGCGGCGGCGACCCCGCCCATGAGCACGCCCCACACCACGACGAGCCACGTGCGCGGGTGCAGCGAGCCCCGGCTGGACAGCGAGCCGAGGACGAGCGAGGCGGAGTCGGCGCTGGTGATGAAGAAGGTCATCACGAGCACCACCGCGACGACGCTGGTCACCGACCCGAGCGGCAGCGAGCGCAGCATCTCGAACAGCGAGGCCTCGGCGCCCTGCGGGATCGTGGCGACGAGGTCGGCGGTGCGGGTGGTGACCAGCCGGATCGCGGTGCCGCCCATCACGCAGAACCAGACGACGGTGGCCCCGCTGGGCACCAGCAGCACGCCGAGCAGGAACTGGCGGATGGTCCGGCCGCGCGAGATGCGGGCGATGAAGGTGCCGACGAACGGCGCCCAGGACAGCCACCAGGCCCAGTAGAAGATCGTCCAGGAGCCGAGCCAGCTCTCGTCGGTGAAGGCGCCGGTCTGGGTGGACATCGCGAGCAGGTCGGACAGGTACCCGCCGACGGTGGACGGGACGGCGTCCAGGACGAACACCGAGGGCCCGAACACGAACACGAAGAGCATGATCAGCGAGGCGAGCACGACGTTCGCGGTGGAGAGCCACTTGACGCCCTTGTGGACGCCGGAGAACGCGGACAGCACGAAGGCGGCGGTCAGCGAGCCGATGATGACCATCTGGGCGTTCTGGGTGTTGCGGACGGACGAGATGTAGCCGAGCCCGTCGGCCACCTGGAGGGCGCCGAGGCCGAGGCTGGTCGCCGAGCCGAAGACGGTGGCGAACACGGCGAGCAGGTCGATCGCCCGCCCCGGCCAGCCGTCCGCGCCGCGCTGCCCGATCAGCGGGACGAAGGCCGAGGAGATCCGGTTGCCCCGGCCCTTGCGGAAGGTGGTGTAGGCGAGCGCGAGGCCGCCGACGGCGTAGATCGCCCACGGGTGCAGGGTCCAGTGGAACAGCGAGAACTCCATGGCCTGCTGGGCCGCGGCGGCGCTCTGCGGTTCGAGGCCGGAGCCGGGCTGCGGGGCGGCGAACAGCTGCAGCGGCTCGCCGACGCCGTAGAACATGAGGCCGATGCCCATGCCGGCGCTGAACATCATCGCGACCCACGCGAGGGTGGAGAACTCGGGCTCGTCGTCGTCGCGGCCGAGCCGGATGCGGCCGAAGCGGCTGAAGGCCAGCAGGACGGTGAGGGCGAGGAACACGTCGGCGGCGACGACGAACAGCCAGCCGAAGTTGTGCAGGACCCAGCCCAGCGCCGTCTTCGAGGTCCGGCCGAGGGAGTCCTCGGCGAAGATGCCCCAGGCGACCACCGCCAGGACCAGGACGGCGCCGACCCCGAACACCACCCGGTCGACGGGGAGGGTCGCGGCGGGTTCGTCCGGACCCTTGGGCCGGGGCTCGGACTGCGGCGGCTGGGTGTTCATCGGGCGTACCTCTCGTACCTCGCGGGGCGGACCGGGGCGGCGGCGATATGACGGGGATTCGGCTGCATATCGCACTATGTCCAGTTCGCACCGCGAGGGCGGGGAGGGCGCGCCGGGGAGGCGGCGGGAGGGGACTTACGTCCCGTCACGGCCGCTCGCCGGTGACGGTCAGGCTCCGTACTCGTGCGTCGGCGGGGCGCGCGGTGGTCAGGCCGCGTACTCGTGTGCTGGAGCGTGCGCGGTGGTCAGGTAGCGGGCGAGGGCCTGGCGGCTTCGGGTCAGCTCGTCGATGCGCGAGTCGATGTCGGCGAGTTCGCCGCGCAGTGTGGCGAGCAGGTCCGGGCAGGCCTCCAGGGCCGGGATCGGGCCGGTGGCGCAGGGGAGGATCTCGGCGATGACGCGGGTGGACAGGCCGGCCGCGAGCAGGCTGCGGATCTGCCGGACCCGGACGGTGTCGGCCTCGGCGTACTCGCGGTAGCCGGCGGCCGAGCGGGCCGGTTCGAGCAGACCCTGCTCCTCGTAGTAGCGGAGCAGGCGGGTGGACACCCCGGTCAGGCGGGAGACTTCTCCGATGCGCATGACCGGGCGAACGTCCCGTCGGCGGGCGGTGTTCCCCGCCGTTGCCCGCTGTTCCCCGAGGGCTCGGCGGCGGGCCTCAGACGGCTGTGGCGTCCAGTTCCTTGAGGAAGTCGAGCACCACGGAACGCAGTTCGGGCAGCCGCTCGACCACGGGGAGGTGGCCGGAGGCGATTTCGGCGAGGCGGGCGCCGGGGATGCCGTCGGACAGGAGTCGGTGCTGGCCGGGCGGCACGAGCTGGTCCTCGGTGGTGCTGACGACCAGGGTCGGCACGGCTATCGCGGCGAGCTCGGCGCGCACGTCGGCCCGGCCCGCCAGCCGGAACTGCTGCCGGAAGCCCGCCGGGACGGGCGAGTCGAGCGACTCCCGCAGGAATGCGAGGTCGTCGGGGGAGAGCGCGTCGATCCACGTCCCGCCGAGTACGACGGTGAGCATCAGGCGGGTCAGGTCGGCCGGGCGGTCGGCGAGGTCGATGGCGAGGTCGGCCAGCAGTCGCAGCCGCGCCGAGCCGCCGGCCACGCCCGCGAGGAGCAGCAGCGAGCGGACCCGCCCGGGGTGGCGGGTGGCGGCCCGGACGGCGACGGCGGCGCCGAGCGAGTAGCCGGCCAGGTCGAAGGTGTCGAAGCCCTCCTCGTCGGCGGTCGCCACGAGCCGGTCGGCGAGGTCGTCGAGGGTGGGCTCGCCGGGCTCGTAGGGGGTGTCGCCGGAGCCGGGGTAGTCGGGGGCGACGACGGTGCGGTGGGCGGCGAGGCCGGCCAGCAGCGGGCCCCAGTTGTCCCGGGCGCTGCCGCCGGCGCCGTGGGCGAGCAGCAGGCCGGGGCCGGTGCCGCGGACGATCCGGGCGAGCGGGGGGAAGGGGGTGGACGCCATCGTGGGTGCTCCTGTCCGTGGGTGCGGGGCGCGGCTCGTCCGTACGGTAGGTGTTCACACCGGTGAGAAGGTCAAGCCCCCCGGCCGTCTTACGGGGGGCCGGTGCGCGGCCGTACCATCCGGAGCGTGATGGAACGGTGGCGCACAGTGCCTTCCGTCCGGAGGGAAGGAGTCCGCCCATGGCCGATGACGTCCATGCGCCCGCCCACGCACCAGCCGAGGTGTCCATCCGGGAAGCCGTCCGTGAGTCGGTTCCCAGGCCTGCCCACGAGTCCGTCCACGTGCCCGGGATCGTCAAGCCGCTGCCCGCGGCGTGGTTCGTGGCGCACGACACCAACGCCGAGATGCGCTGGGACGCGCTGCGCGGCGCGGACGGCGGCGCGGCGATCGGCCGGCACGTCCCGGTGGAACGGTTCTTCGTCCGCAACCACACCCGCACCCCGCTGATCGACCCCGGCACGTGGCGGCTGCGGCTGTTCGGCACCGGTCTGCGCGGCTCCCCGTCTGCCGACCGGCCGGTCGAGTTCTCCCTCGACGACCTCCGGGCCCTGCCCCGCACCCGGATCAGCGCCCTGATCGAGTGCGCCGGGAACGGCCGCAGCTACTACGCGAGCCGCCAGCACCAGCGCGTCCCGGGCACGCCCTGGGCGCTCGGCGGTGTCGGCTCCGCGAGCTGGTACGGCGTCCGGCTCGCGGACGTGCTGCGCGAGGCCGGGCTGGGCCCCGGCGCGGTCGACCTGCTGCCGGCCGGCCTCGACCCGCACTACGTCCGCGACGGCGTCGACCACGGCCCGGTGCGCCGCCCGCTGCCGCTCGCCAAGGCGCTGGACGACGTGCTGCTCGCCTACGGGATGAACGGTGAGCCGCTGAAGCCCGACCACGGCGCGCCGGCCCGACTGGTGGTGCCGGGCTGGGTGGGCATCGCCTCGATCAAGTGGCTCGGCTCGATCGAGGTCGCCGACCGGCCGCTGTCCTCGCCCTGGAACACCGACTTCTACCGGATGTTCGGCCCCGGCCACCCGCCCGGCGGCGGCGCCCCGTTGAGCCGGCAGGTGCCGAAGTGCGCCTTCGAGCTCGCCGAGGGCGCCGTGCTGGCGGCCGGGTGCACCCACCGGCTGCACGGCCGCTCGTGGTCCGGCGGGGCCGCGGTGCTCCGGGTGGAGGTGAGCGACGACGGCGGCCGGACGTGGCGGCGGGCCGAGCTGCACGACGAGCCGCGCGCCCGCGACTGGACGCGCTGGAGCATCGGCTGGCGCCCCACGGGGCCCGGCCGCCACGAGCTGCTCGCCCGGGCGACGGACCGCCGGGGCGGCACGCAGCCGCGGTCGGCGGAGTTCAACCGGGAGGGCTACCTGTTCGGTGCGGTGGTGGCCCACCCGGTGACGGTGGTCGCGGGACCGGCACCCGCCGGGGGCCGGGTCTAGGCGGGGGCCCGGTCTAGGCGGTGGTCGGGACCGGCGCGGTCTGGACCGCGGTGGCCGGTACAGCAGTGGTCTGGACCACGGTCTGGACCTCGTAGGGCGCCGGGTAGGGCGTCTCGTACGGGGTCAGGACCAGCCGCACCACGTCCTCCAGGCGCCGCCTGGCGTCCCCGAGCGTCGTGCGGCCGGTCACCCACGCGGTCAGCTCGCCTTGCCAGGCGTGGCCCACGATGTGCCGCACGAGGTCGCTCGCGGCGCCCGGCACCTCGCCCATCAGCGCCTGGAGCGCGGCGCTGTCGGCCCGGGCCATGCCCTGCAGCGCCTCGCTGGCGAAGGGGTCGGTGGACGCGGCGACGGCCACCCGCAGCCGCGCCAGCTCGGGCTGCCGCTGGTAGGCGCGCATCCCGCCGCGGACGAACCGCACCGCCCGGTCCGTGGCCCCCAGCCCGGCGCGTGGCCCGCGCAGCTCGGCCACCAGGTCGGCCAGCAGCAGGCGGTGCCAC
Organism: Kitasatospora sp. NPDC059747; assembly: GCF_042732955.1. Lineage (NCBI taxonomy): Bacteria > Bacillati > Actinomycetota > Actinomycetes > Kitasatosporales > Streptomycetaceae > Kitasatospora > Kitasatospora sp. NPDC059747. Next base: position 68,485 of record NZ_JBHWGV010000013.1, read on the forward strand.
TCGGCGATCGCCGCCGCCAGGAGGTGGTCCTTGGAGGAGAAGTAGCGGTACGCCGTCCCCAGGGCGACTCCGGACCGCTCGCAGACCTGCTTCATCTGCAGCCGCTCGACGCCGATCTCGTTCACCAGGGCGAGCGCCGCCGCGATCAGGCTTTCGCGGCGTTCGAGCTGACGCGGAGACATCGCCTCCACCGGCCGTGGTGACAGGTCAACCTTGGTCACCCGCACCATGATACGGGCCGGGGCCGCTCAGGAGTATGACGCCGACCGGCCCCCTTCCGTTCGCCGGGCGGTCACCGCCGTGCCGGGGAGGCCCGGGACGGCGCTGAGCAGGGCGGCGCCGGCCGCCGGGCCCGGCCCGGATCAGCGCCGTTCCCGGATCAGCGCCTCCTGCACGGCCGAGGCGACGAGCCGCCCGTCCCGGTCGTAGAACTCGCCGAGCGACAGCCCCCGGCCGTCCGAGGAGGACGGGCTGCGCTGGGCGAACAGCAGCCACTCGTCGGCCCGGAACGGGCGGTGGAACCACATCGCGTGGTCCAGCGAGGCCATCAGCAGCCGGGGCGGCTCGATGCGCCGGAAGAAGTTCGGCTGCACGTGCAGTCCGGCGGTGGACGCGAGGGTGAGGTCGGACAGGTAGGTGAGCGCGCACGTGTGCAGGAGCGGGTCGCCGTCCGGCAGCGGGGAGCCGGTGCGCAACCAGACGAACTGCTGCGGCATCCCCGGGACGGCCTCCGGCAGGCCGGGCGCGTCGTCCGGGACGAAGCGCAGTTCGAGCTCGCGGAAGCCCTCGGTGCGGGCGAGGGCCTCGCGGGCGGCCGGCTCCCAGAGCGAGAACGCGTCCGGCAGCCCGTCGGGGCCGGGCACCGGGGGCATCGGGCGGTGGCGCTCGGCGGCCGGCTCGGGGCGCTTGAAGGACGCGGAGAGCGTGAAGATCGCGTTCCCGTTCTGCACCGCCGTGACGCGGCGGGTGGTGTAGGACATGCCGTCGCGGATCCGGTCGACCTCGTAGTCGATCGGCTCGGTCGGGTCGCCGGGCAGCAGGAAGTAGCTGTGCAGCGAGTGCACGGCGCGTTCGCCGTCGCAGGTGCGCCCGGCGGCGGTCAGCGCCTGCGCGGCGACCTGTCCGCCGAACGCGCGCATCGGCGCCCCGGCGTGGCAGCGGCCCCGGAACGTGTTCTCGTCCAGCCGCTCGATCTCCAGCAGCGAGGCGAAGGAGCCGGCCGGGGCGTCGGCTCGTCTCGCCTGTTCGGTCAGGTCGGTCACGGGCCCATAGTGGCAGATGCCAACCGGTGGCGGTGTGACGTGGGTAACCATCGAGGGGGCGAAAGAGATGTAGAACCTGTTTCAGTCGCGCTCGCGGGTGAGGAATTGTCAGTGCCCTCACCTAGCGTGCTCGGCATGACGCAATCCGCACACGCGTACGCCTATCTGCGCCCCTCCGCCGTGCTCGATCCGGACGCCGCGGGTGCCGGCCGGCGACTCGACCTGGCCACCTCGGGCGGGGCCACGCCGCTCGGCGCGGCGGCCAACCCGCGGTTCTTCACGGGCTTCCTCGCCGACCCGGCGCCGGCCGCCGCCGCGCTGCTCGCCGTCGCGGACGTCGCCGCCGCCCGCTACTACCAGCCGCAGCTGCGCGCCTCGCTCGACCCGGTGGTCACCGCCAACGGGGACCGGCTGCGCTTCGAGTCCTTCTCCGGCTGCTGCGGCGTCTACGCCCGGCTCGACGTGCTGGAGGCCGGACTCGACGGCGACGACATCGGCCACGGCACCACCAACGTGGACGTCAACAACCCGCTGCGCGAGGCCCTGACCCGGATCGGCCCGGCCGAGCCGCTGCACCTCGCGGTCGGGCCGGACGCGCTGGAGGTCACCACCTTCGACGGGCCGGTGGTGGAGAAGAAGGTGCCGCTGCCCGAGCGCTGGCTGCGCGGCTTCGCCGAGACGCAGGTCACCGCTGCCGGCTTCGACCTGCGGGCCGAGCTGCCCGCCGCCGAGGCGGTCCGCTTCCTGCGCTCGCTGCCGCGCGGCGGGGGCGGCGGGCGCGGCGGCGTCGGGTGGGTCGTGCCGGCCGGGCGCACCCTGCGGCCGACCACCCGTCCGGTGCCCGGCGCGGTCTGCCTGCCCGGTCCCGAGCGGCTGGTCGCGCTCCAGCGGGTGCTGCGGCACGCGCTCGCGCTTCGGGTGTACGGGCCGGTGGCCGGTGCGGCCCTGGCCGGCCCGGCGGCCTCCGCGTGGGAGGTCGTGCTGCCGGGCATGCGGCTGACGCTGACGCTCTCCCCGGACGCCTCGCGCGGGTTCTCCGGCGAGGGCGGCGTGCTCGGGGCCCTGGCCACCGGCACCGTCGAGCGGGACGCCGAGCTCGTCTCCGTCCTGCTCGCGTGGGAGCCGCGGATCGAGGTCGCCGACCTGGCCGAGCAGTCCGGGCTCACCGCGGAGCGGGTGCGGGCCGCGCTCACCAGGCTGGGCACCGCCGGGCAGATCGGCTACGACACCGCCGAGGCCGCCTACTTCCACCGGCAGCTCCCGTACGACGCCGGGCGGGCCGAGGCGGCGAACCCGCGGCTGCGGGCCGCGCGGGCGCTCGTCGCGGCGGGCGCGGTGCGGCTGGAGGAGGGCGGTGCGACGGCCGTCGTCACGGTGGACGACCATGTCCAGCGGGTGCGGACGGACGAAGCGGGCCGGGTGAGCTGCACCTGCCTGTGGTGGGCCAAGTACCGCGGCGGGCGCGGGCCGTGCAAGCACGCGCTCGCGGTGGGGATCGTACGGGACGGCAAGGAGGCCGGGGCGTGAACGCGGTGGCATCGGCGGACGCGGCCGTGGCGATGGCGGACGGGGTCGGCGAGCTGCTCGCGGCCGTCCGGAGCGGTGCGGTGCGGGCGGTGCCCGGCCTGCTCGCCGCGCTGGACCCGGCGCAGCGGCGGGCCTGCGTGCCCGGGCTGAAGGAGCAGCGCCGGGAGATCCGCGGCGAGTGGTCGAACCTCGCGAACGCGCGGGCCGCCGCCCTGCTGGTCGCCGGGGCCGGCTGCCACGCGGGTCCGGCCGGGGCGGCCACCTGGATCGGCGGGCGGGACTTCGGCGGGCGCAGCGGCACGCTGCCCCGGGAGCTGGCCGTGGTCGTCGCGGCGCAGCCGGTGGAGTGGCAGGTCGAGGTGGCCGCGCGGCTGGCCGAGCGGGCGGTGCCGGGCTGGGGCTGGTCGCTCCACCCGGTGGTCGAGGCCGTGGTGCGGCGCACCGGGTGCGCGGTGCCGCAGAGCGAGCCGTTCGTGCGGGAGTGGCTGAACGGGCAGATCGGCCGCACCGGCGCGCGCCCGACGCTCGCGCAGCAGCTGCGCGCCGACGCCTTCACCCCGGTGCTGATACCGAGGGTCTTCGAACTCGACGACGTCGGGCAGTTGTTGTCCTGGTCGCTCAGCAACCGGCCAGGGGACGTGTTCACGGAGGCCGTCGCGGAGCTCGCCTCCTCCGGGGTGCTGGAGCGCGGCGAGGTGCTCGACCGCTGCCTGGCCCGGCTGCTGCGCGGCGGGCGGCCCGCCGACCAGCGGCTCTTCGCCGACGTGCTGCGCGCCCTCGCGCCGACGCCCGAGGAGTTCGCGGCCCGCGCACGGGACTTGGTGGCGATGCTGGACGGCCTGGCGGTCATCGCCGGGTACGCGCAGGAGGAGCTGGCCGGGCTGGACGAGGCCGGGCTGGTCGAGCCCGAACTGCTGGGCGAGGCCTCGGCGGTGGTGCTGTTCCGGGCCGAGAAGAAGCTGGTGCGCGCGCAGTTGGGGTGGCTGGACAAGGCGGCCCGGCGCTCGCCGGAGCGGGCGGGCGCGGTGGTGCTCGCCGCGGCCGGGGTGTTCGGGCACCCGGACGCGGGCGTCCAGGAGCGGGCGTTGAACGTGGTGGCTCGTCATCTCAAGGCGGCCGGGAGCGCGGTGCTGCCCGAACTCCTCTTCGCCGCAGAGGGGTTGAACCCCGTCCACCATCCGCGGGCGGGCGAGCTGTTCGGCGCACCGGTCGGCGGGGACGACCCGGACACCGGGTGGAACGAGCTGCTGCCGCCCGTTCCCGAGCCGCTGCCGCTCGGGGCGCCGATCGCCTCGGCGGCGGAGGTCGCGGAGGAGCTGTCCGCGTTGCTCGCGTCCTCGGCGCCGGAGGTCGCGGTGTTCGAGCGCGTCCTGGACGGGCTCGTGCGGCACGCCTGCGAGGACCGGGCCGCGCTCGTCGAGGCGCTGGGGCCGGTCCTTCGGGTGCACGAGTGGAACGACGTCGGGCGTTGGCAGGACTGCGGCCCCGGGGGCGTCCTCTACGTCGCGACGGCGGCGGCCGGCCGGACGCCGCCGCACCGGCTCCGGGACTTCCTCGGCGGCAAGGGCCGCTCCCCGCTGCGCGGCGACTACACGACGCTGCACGGCCGGGTGCTCGCTGCCCGACTGGAGGAGGCGGCGTGGCAGGTGACGGCGAACCGCCCGCCGTACCTGCTGGCCACGCCCACCGACGCGACCGGAGCGCTGGACGCGGCGGTGCTGGTCGAGCGGCTGGCCGGGTACGCGGCGGCGGGCGTCACGCCGGGCCAGGCGGACCTGTGCTCGGCGCTGCTGCGGGTCGGGCCGGCCGACGCCGGCGTGCTCCGCGCGGCGGAGGCGGTGCCCACGCCCGCCGGGCGGTGGGTGGCTCAGTGGCTGCGCGGCGGCGGCCTGCCCGCCCAGCCGTCGGAGCGGGTGGTCTTCGCGCCCGGCCGGGGCGCGCGGAGTTCGCACCTCTACGGCGAGCGCTGGTGGGAGGACCTGCACCGGGTCGCCGTCGCCCAGCCGGGCCTCGGCGCCGGGCCCGAGGGACCGGCGGGTGAGCGGCTCGCGGGCGACTTCCGGGCGCTGCTGGACGGCACCGAGCCGAGCGTGGCGCGGGTCCGGGCGCAGCGGCACTGGCTGTGGATGCCGACGGCGCACTGGGCGGCGATGCTGCCGTGGCACCGCGAGGAGCTGGCGGCCCGCTGGCTCGACTGGTTCGCCGCGGCGGCCGACTTCGACGAGCGCGGGGCGGGGCCGCTGCTGCCCGTGCTCGCCGAGGCCGGCGGGCGGGCGGGGCTCGCGCTGCACCTGGCCCTCGGGTACGGGCTCGGTGCCCGGCACGCCGAGGACCGGACGGCGGCCGTCGACGCGCTGCTCGTGCTGGCCGCCCGCGGCGACCTCGACGGCGCGCTCCTCGGGCGGGAGCTGGGCGCACTGGTCGAGTGCGGTGTGGTGAAGCCCACCCGGCTCGCCTCGGCGCTGGGCCTCGCGGCCGGGACGGGGGCGTACGCGACGGTGTGGTCGGTGCTCGGCGCCGCGCTGCCGGTTCTGCTGGCCGCGGACCAGAGCGTGCGCGGCCTCGGGGACCTCGTCGCGCTGGCCGCCGACTGCGCCCGCCGGACGGGGACGCGCGGTGCGATCGCCGAGGTGACGGGCACGGCGGCGAAGGGCGGCTCTGGCCGGGTGGTGAAGGAGGCCCGGGCGCTGCGGGACGTCCTGGGGGAGTAGGACGTAGGGAGCAGGGCGTGGGGGGCGGGCGGACGTCGGGGGGAGCGGCGACGGGCGACGGGTGACAGACGACAGAAGACAGCTGACAGAAGACAGATAACAGATAACAGATAACAGATTTCAGCGAACAGATTTTGAAATCTGTTCGCTGAAACCCGTCTCCCGCACCACCACCGGGTCGACGCTCCCGCGCGCCGCCGCCGCGACCGCCCGCCACCACAGCCGCAGGGCCGGCGGATTCACCGGTTCGAACGGCTTGCCCGGTCGGGGCACCGCCAGGTGGGTGCCGAGCGCGTGGGCGGCCGTGACCACCCGCTCGGCCGGCTCCTCCCACGGGTGCAGCGCGAGGTTGAAGGTGCACCAGTGGATCGGCAGCAGCAGTTCGCCGCCCAGGTCCAGGTGCGCCCGCACGCCCTCCTCGGGCGTCATGTGGACCTCGGGCCAGAAGTCGCTGTACGCGCCGACCTGCATCATCGTCGCGTCGAACGGTCCGAGCCGGCGCCCGATCTCGGCGAAGCCGGGGAAGTAGCCGGTGTCCCCGCTGTGGAAGATCCGGTGCCCGCCGCCGGCCACCACCCAGGACGCCCACAGGAACAGCGCGCTCGTGCGCGGTCCCCGGCTGCAGTAGTGCCGGGCGGGCGTGGCCGTCAGCGTCAGCCCGGCGACCTCGGCCGACTCCCACCAGTCCAGCTCGACGATCCGCGCGGCCGGCACCCCCCAGTGCTCCAGGTGCGCACCGACCCCGAGCGGCACCGCGAACACCGCGCCCGTCCCGTTGAGCGCGCGGACGGTCGCCATGTCGAGGTGGTCGTAGTGGTCGTGCGAGACCACGACCACGTCCACCGGACCGAGTTCGGCGAGCGGCAGCGGTACCGGATGCAGCCGCTTGGGGCCCGTCCAGGCGAACGGCGAGCAGCGCTCGCCCCACACCGGGTCGAGCAGTACCCGGCGTCCGCCGATCTCGGCGAGGACGGTCGCGTGCCCGAGCCAGGTGAGCCGCAGCCCGGACTCCGGCGGCTCGGCGAGGTCGGAGGGCAGGAGCCGGTGCACCGGTACGGCGGCGGCTGGCGCCCGGCGGGTCTTGTCGCCGGACAGCTGGGCGAGGGTGATCTCCAGCGGGCTGCGCTCGTACACCAGCCGGCGGGTGGGCAGCGGGTTGCGGAAGGAGCCGTCGGCGAACTGCGGGGAGCGGTGGATGCGGGCCAGTCGTTCGCCGCGCGGGTCGGCCCCGAAGGCCTCGGCCCGCACGCGGTGCCAAGCCGCGCGGGGCAGTTGGGCGAGGCCGGGTCCCGGGCTGGATCCCGGGCCGCGGGCCGGGCGTGCGGGCGGAGGAGCGAGCTGGGAGGTCAGACCGGCGAGGCGGGAGAACCACGGGGCAGGGCGGGGCACGGCTCCTCCAGGGACGGTCACGGCTACCGGGCATGCCGGGGGGCGCACCACGGGGCGGGCCGGGTGCGGCCCCCACGCGGTGCGACAACCATCTCGTCGGAGATTACGCCCCGTGAGCCGTCCGGACCCGGTGGAGACGTCCGTGCGGGCCAATCGGAGTACGGACCGGTCGGAGCACGGGCCGATCGGAGTGCGGGCCGATAGGAGTGCGAGCCGATCGGCGTACAGGCCAATTGGAGTGCGGGCCCGCCGCTGAGGGCGGGCCCCGGGCGGCGGGTCAGGCGTAGAAGCGGGTGATCGTCTCCGCGACGCAGTGCGGCTTGGCGCTCTCCGCGCTGGTGATGGTGAAGCGCACGACCGCCTGGACCCCGCCCGGCACCTCGGTGGCCGAGACGAGCTCGGCGGTGGCCCGGATCGCGGTGCCCACCGGCACGGGCGCCGGGAAGCGCACCTTCTCCGACCCGTAGTTGAGCGCCATCCGCACCCCCTCGACGCTGTAGCACTCCTTGGCGAGCACCGGGATCATCGACTGCGTCAGGTACCCGTGCGCGATCGTCGAGCCGAACCGGCTCTCCTTGGCCCGCTGCGGGTCCACATGGATCCACTGGTGGTCGCCGGTCGCCTCGGCGAACAGGTCGATCTGCCGCTGCTCGATCGTGTGCCACTGGCTGGTGCCCAGCTCGGTGCCGACGGCGGAGGTGAGGTCGGCGAGGGAGGCGAAGCTCGTCACGGTCGCTCCTGGAGGGGGACGGGCCGCAGCCCGGTGATCAGGACGTCGGCAGGGTATGCCTACTCCCGGGTACCTGTCAGGAGCGGGCCCCGCACCTCATCGAGGGTGGACGCGGAACTCCCAGGTCAGCGCCTCAGGACCGCAGCGCCCCTAGGGACCCGCAGCACTCGTCGAGACCCGCGGCACCCCTCAGGACCACAGGACCCCGTGTCCGGCCGGGAGTAGCCGGCGCCCGCTCACCAGCTCCGGCACCAGCGCGAAGTACGCCGGTTCCGGGTCCCCCACCCACGGCCGCAGCCCGGAGCGCAGCGCCCGCCGCACCTGCTCGGGGTCGCCGACCGCGTTGGCCCGCCCGTGCACGAGCACGCTCCATCCGGTGCGGGTGACCGGGTCCAGGAGGTCCGCCTGGAACGCCACGACGGTGCCGTCGAGCCCGCGCGCGGTCGCACTCCCCCGGCGCACGGCGAGCAGCAACCGCCCGTCCACGACCTCGAAGGAGACCGGCAGGACGGCGGGCAGCGCGTGCTCGGTGTACACCACGCGCCCGACGGGCACGGTGCTGAGCAGCCGTAGGCACTCGGTCTCGCTCAGGGTCTCCACACGGTCGTCGGGCTCCATGCGTCCGATCGTCCTCCGGCCGCCGCGCGGGCCGATAGGGCCCATGGTCCCGGAGCGAAGGGGCCGGGAGCCCCGTCGGCGGCGGCCGGGGGCGGTAGCCTGCCCGGCGGGCGGCCCCGGGTGCGCCGGGGCCGGCGAGGAGGGGGCGTGCTGATGGCCGGTGGGGTCGATCTGGTGGTGATCGGGGCGGACGGCGGCCCCGACAAGGCTTTCGGCGGGTCGGCGCACGCGCCGGACGGTGCCCGCCTGCTCGCCGGGGAACTGCCCGGGATGTGCTTCGACACCGGCGCGGGGGGCTGCCGGGTCACCGCCGTCGCGCCGGACGCGGACGCCAACGCGATGCTCACCGCCGTCCGTTCGGCGGCCCAGCACCCCGGTCGCTGGCTGGTGGTCTGCCTGCTCGGCCAGCTGGTCGCCGACCCGCGCGGGCGCAGGCTCGCCCTGGTCACGGCCGGAAGCACCGCCGGCAACGCCTACCGCCGCGGCCTCGCCTGGGACTGGGTGGTCAGCGCCATGGTGCACGGCGACCAGGAGGAGACGCTGCTGCTCGTCGACGCCGTCGCCGACCGGGACACCTGGGCGGCGCTCGAACGCGGTGCCGACACCCGTTCCGGCCAGGAGGGCGCGGGCGAACTGCTGAGCTACTCGCGCGTCCCGCTCTGGGGCCGGATCGGTCGTTACGTCCCCGGTAGACGCGGCCGGGACGCCGTGCTGCCGGGCGGTGAGGGATCGTTCAGCCGCGCCCTCACCACTGTGCTGCGCCAGGGCCTGCCGGGGGCGCCGGCCGCCGTCGGGCCGCTGGACCTCCAGCCCGCCGTCGCCGCGGTCGTGGACCGCGCGGAACCGGCCGGAAGTTCGGGTGCGCCGGGCGCGCGCCTGCTCGTTCCGCCGCAGGGCGGGCGCCTCTTGATGCGCAATCGGGCGGCGGTGCGGGGCGCATTGGCCGGATTGTCGCTTTCCGAAGAACTGTTGGCCGTCCTGTGGCGCGAAAGTGCCCCGACGGATCCGCCTTCCGCGTAAGGTCAGGGGGCCCGAGGTGTTGCCGTGATGGGGTGGGTTGGCGAAGAATCGATGCCCCGCGGAAACATCGGTGGGACGGCGGAATTCTTCCGGCGGCCACGGACTTCGGTCGGGTTCGGTCGCGATGAGGTGGGGCGATGCGGCAGCGCGGAAATGTGTTGCGCCCTGGGGCGGTTGGGGTCGGTGGGGTGGTTCTGGCGATGCTGCTGGGCGCGTGCGCGAGCGGTGGGCCGGGCGGTTCCGTCGATCGTCTCGGGACGGGTGCGCCGAGCGTCGCGCAAGTGAACCCGCTAACTCCTTCGGGTGGTTCCGTAAACGCCACGATCGCGCCGACCACCGGTCCGGAAGGTGCCGCGGGCCGACTGGCCGTGAACACCTATCAGGACTGGTGGCGGGCCCAGACCGAGGCATTCGGGCGCACGGATTCGGACGGAATCGCTCTGGAGACGTACTCCTCCGGACAGGCGCTCGCCGATACGCTCGTCGGACTGCGTCAACTCCACGACGCCAAACTGGTGATGACCGGGGCGCCGCGCAATTCCGCCGTCGTGACGGCGGTCGACCTGAACGCCGATCCGCACACCGCGGTGATCGAGGACTGCCTCGACGTGTCGCAGTGGAACCGGGTCGACGCCACCACGAAGGCCGCGCGGGAACCGGTGGGGCGGGTCGACCGGTACGTGGCGAAGGCGTCCCTGCGCTGGTTCCAAGCACGCTGGCTGATCTACGACTTCAAGCGGGAGGCGGACCGGACATGCTGAACACCAGGAATACCGCTCGGCGATTCGCACCCCTCGCGCCGGTGTCGGCGGCCCTGCTGCTGATGTCGGCGGCCGTTCCGGCGATCGCGGACGAAACACCGGGCGGCAGCGCGCAGCAATGCGCCCCGAACGTGATCTGCGGTGAGGTCCACGGTGGGGGAGGCACGTCCACGGGCGGCGGAAACGGAGGCGGTGGCGGGGGCGGCAACAGCGGCGGCCCGCTGCTGTGCAGTTACCACGGGCAGGAATGGCCGTGCCACGACCCCGAGATGGGCTGGTTCAGCAACAGCGACGGCTGCTACTACACCACCGTCGACAAGCCGGCCGACGACCCCGCGTGGGAGGGGCACAAACCGTCCGAGGGTTCGTTGTACCTGCCGTCGTGCCCGCAGGCCGGGGGAGGCTTCTCCCCGGGCAAGATCCAGTTCAGCGCCACCGCGCCCTCCGCACCGCCGCCGGACCCGCGGGCGATCGCGATGAAGATCGTGGGCCGGATGCCCTTCCCGGCCCCCGCGCCCGCCGCCGCGCCACTCGGCACGGCGGTGGTGAAGTCACCGGTCTGGCTCTGGCTGAACGGCCGCCAGGCGCCGGAGCCCATCTCCCTGCCGCTCCAGGGCATCACCGTCACCGTCACGCCCAGGCTGAAGAACGTGGTCTGGACCTTCAACGACAAGTACTCGCTGACCTGCGACAAGCCCGGGACGCCGTACGACCCCGGCTACGGCGCCGCCAAGTCCCCCGACTGCGGCTTCGAGTTCCCGACCGGCTCGGCCCGTGAGCCCGGCGGCGCGTTCACCGTGTCCGCCACGGCGAACTGGGTGGGCGAGGTCACCGTCACGGGCCTGAACACCAAGGTCGACCCGATCCCCATGCCGCAGAGCGCCACCTTCCAGCTCAAGGTCGCCGAGGTGCAGGTCCTCAACTGACCTGCTCCGCCGACGACCGACGACCGACGACCGACGACCGACGACCGACGACCGACGACCGACGACCGACGAGCACGACGACACGCGAAAGGCCTCAACCCGGTGGAGAACCGTACGTACGCGACGCCGGGACCCGGCACACCCGCAGGCGCCGCGGTGTCCGTGGCCGTGCCCGAACAGGCACAGGGCCAAGGCGGCGGCAAGGGGACGGGGAAGGGCAAGGGCCGCGCCGCGCCGCACGCCCCCGCCCGCACCCTGCGGGCCCGGCGCCGCCGTCCGGCCGTGCTCGCCATGTCGATCGCGCTGATCGCCGCCGGCGGGCTCGGCGGCGCCGTCCTCTACAGCAGCACCGGGCAGCGGGTCGCCGTGCTGGCGCTCGCCCGGGACGTCCCGTACGGGCAGGTGATCACCGACGACGACCTCGTGGTGGCGCGGATCGCCTCCGACCCGGCGCTGCGCCCGGTGTCCGCGCAGGACCGGTCGGGCGCGGTCGGCCTGCGGGCCGCCACCGACCTCAAGCGCGGTGCGATGCTCACCAAGGGCGACCTCGCCCAGTCGCTGGCCGTGCAGCCCGGGCAGATCATCGTCGGCGTGGCGGCCCACCGCAGCCAGCTGCCCGCCTCCCGGCTCCAGCCGGGCATGCAGGTCGTGATCGTCTACACCCCCGACAACGGCCGGGCGGACTCGCTGACCGCGACGGTCATCACGGTCGGGCGCCCGGACACCGACGGCAGCGTCGTGACCGACGTGGCGATCGGCACGGCGGACGGGCCCCGGCTGGCCCAGTGGGTCGCGAGCGGACGGATCCAGGTGCTGCTCGCGCCGCGCGCCGCCGCCGGGGACGCGCCACCGGCTGCCGGGGCGTCCACCCCGGCCCCCTCGACTCCCTCGGCTCCTGCCTCCCCGGCCGCGGGGACTCCCGCGCCGGGGACTCCCGCGCCCGGGACCTCCGCCGCCGGGGCGCCGCCCGCGGGCAGCCCGTCGGCCGGGGCGAGCCGCAGCACAGGGGCGGGTGGGGCCTGATGGCGGTGATCGCGGTGGCCGGCGGCCCCGGCGCACCCGGTGCGACCACGTCCGCGCTGGCCCTCCTGCTCGCCTGGCCGCTGGAGCCCGGCCGCGGGGGGGGGCGGGGCGGGGGGGGGGGCCGCGGCGGGGGGGGGGGGGGGGGGGGCCCCGGGGGGGGCGGGGGGGCTGGGTGGGGGGTGTGGGGCATGTGAAGGC
>NZ_JBHWGV010000013.1:80659-85723 GCF_042732955.1 Kitasatospora sp. NPDC059747
CCCGCGGGGGGCCGCCCTCTCCGTCTCGCGCCGCCCCCGCCGCGGGGGGGCCCGGGCGCGCGCCCCCGGCCCCCCGCCCCCCGCGGCCCCCCGGGCCCCCCGGCCCGTGGCCCCCCGGCGGGGGGGCGGCCCTCGTCCCGCCCGCCCCGCACGGCGGCGCCGTGCTCGCGGGCGCCCTGGAGGGGCGCGTCGAAGCGGTGTACGGACTGCGCAACCTGGCCATCGCCGACCGGCGCGGCCTGCTCGCCCAGATGCTCTGGGAACAGCTCGTCGACCTCTCCCCGGACGGCACCGCCGAGCGCCTCCTGCTGCCCGGCCTCACCGACCCGAGCCAGGCGCCCGGCCTCGCCTACACCTGGGAGCCGCTCGCCGACCTGCTGCACGGGCTCGAACAGCAGGGCTACGACGTCATCGTGGACCTCGGCCGCTCCGGCACCACCGGCGCGAGCGCCGTCCTCGCCCGCCGGGCGGACGTCGTCGCGGCCACCGTGCGGACGACCCTGCGCGGGCTGAGCGCGGCCCGGCCCCGGCTGGCCGCGCTCGCCGAGGACCTGGCGACGGCCGGCACCGGGGCGGACGCGCTCGGGCTGCTGCTCGTCGCGGAGGGGCCGTACTCGGCGGCGGAGGTGTCGCGCGAGTTCGGCCTGCCGGTGCTCGGGCTGCTGCCGCACGCGGTGCGCACCGCGCGGGTGCTCTCCGACGGCGGGGACATCACCGACCGGCGGTTCATCCGTTCGGAGCTGATGCGCACGGCGCGGTCGGCGGCGGACGAGGTGCAGCTCGCGGTGCGCCGTCGGCGCCAGCGGCTGGCGCCCGGACAGGCGGTGGCGCACGTGCCGGTCGCGGCGGTGGCGCCGGTGGCGTCGATGGCGGGGCCCGTCGCCGCGCCCGCGCGGAGCGCGCAGCCGGGGGCGCCGGTCGGCGTGCCCGCCGGGGCTGCCATGGCGGCGCCGTCGTCGGTGGAGGCGGAGCAACTTCCGTACGCTCAGGCGAGGTTGCAGTCTCCCATGCAGTCGTCCGGCCAGGTGCGGCCGCAGGTACAGCCGCAGGCCCAGGTGCAGTTCCAGGCGCAGCCGCAGCCGGTCGCGCCGGTGATCGTCACCGGCCCGGTGGCGCCGCTCGCCGGGCTCGCGCCGCAGCCGGCCGCACCCGCGCCGTTCCCCGGGCAGGGGCCGCAGGCGTACGGCCCGCAGGTGCAGGCCCCGTCGCCGTACGCCCCGCAGGCGCACGGGCAGCAGGCGTACGAGCAACGGACCTACGAGCAACGGACCTACGAGCAGCAGGCCTACGGACAACAGCCGCAGCAGCCGTACGTCCAGCAGCAGTCCCACCCGCAGCAGCAGGTCCCAGAACAGCACGTCCAGGAGCCGGACCCGCACCAGGAGCAGCAGCCCCCGGTGAACGGTCGGCCCCACGGCCCCGGGGAGGTGCTCCGTGCGCGGTAGCCCCCTGCACCAGCGCCCGTCCGCCGATCCGGCCGCGCTCCCGTGGTCGGGCCCGCTGCCCGCGACCGGGCCGGTCCATCCGCAGCCGGTGCCCCAGTCGGCGCCTCAGCCCGTGCCCCAGCCGGTGCCCGACCAACAGCCGCATCAGCACGCCCAACAGTCACAGCAGCACGCCCAGCAGTCCGCGTACGCGGCGGCGCCGGCCGGGCCCACCGCCGTCCCGTCCCAGCTGCCCTCGCTCGACCTGCGCGGCGCCGGGACCCGGCCGGCCGTCGACCCGCAGGTCGCGCGCGAGCTCAAGCGCCAGGTCGCGGCCGAACTGCACCAGCAGATCGCCCGGTTGACCTCCGGCACCGGCGCCGAGCCGGACCGCGCCACCCGCCGCCAGCGCGGCCGGGCGCTCATCGAGGAGGCCGTCGCGCGCTGGTCGGACGCCTACGCGCAGACCCACGGCATCCCGCCCACCCGGGAGCAGGACCGCGCGCTCGCCGAGGCCGTGTTCGACCTGCTGTTCCGCGCCGGGCGGCTCCAGCCCTACCTGGACGACCCGGAGATCGAGAACATCCTGATCAACGGCTGCGACGACGTCTGGGTCTCGCGCGTGCACCAGCCGCTGCGCCAGGTGCCGCCGGTGGCCGACAGCGACGCCGAACTCGTCGAGCTGCTCCAGGACCTGGCCCGCCAGCACGGCGGTGGAGAGCGCAGCCTCTCCACCGCCAGCCCGACCCTCGCCCTGCGCCTGGAGGGCGGCATGCGCCTCCAGGCGCTCACCGAGGTCACGCCCCGCCCGTACGTCGCGATCCGGCGCCACCGGGTGGCCTCCGCGACGCTCCCCGAGATGGTCCGGCTCGGCACCCTGGACAGCACCTTGGCCGCCTTCCTGGCCGCCGCCATCCGGGCCCGGAAGAACGTGATGATCACCGGCACCCAGGGCGTCGGCAAGACCAGCCTGCTGCGCGCCATGGCCGCCGAGATCCCGCCGGACGAGCGGATCGGCACCCTGGAGTCGGAGTTCGAGCTCTGGCTGCACACCCTCGGCCACCTGCGCCAGGTCGTCCCGATGGAGGCCCGCGAGGGCAACGGGGAACGCGTCGAGGGCCGCCTGGCAGGTGAGTTGACGATCGGCGACCTCATCCCGGCCGCGCTGCGGATGACGCTCTCGCGGATCATCGTCGGCGAGGTCCGCTCCGGCGAGGTCGTGCCGATGCTGCGCGTCATGACCAACGGCGAGGGCGGCTCGATGTGCACGCTGCACGCCCGCGGCCCGCACATGGTCGTCGACCGCATCGCCGAACTCTGCCTGGAGTACGGCTCGCACATGACCGACGGCCTCGCCTACCGCCTCACCGCCAACGCGCTGGACCTGATCGTCCACGTCGCCATGGTCGACGAGACGGCCGTCGGCGGGCGCCGGCACCGCTTCGTCTCGCACGTCCTGGAGGTCACCGGCCTCGGCGAGAGCGGCCGGCCCGCGCTGAACACCGTCTTCGGCCCGCGCCCCGAGCTCGGCGAGCCGCGCGCCGTCCCGCACACCCCGCCGCAGTGCCTGGACGACCTGCGCCGGGCCGGCTTCGACGCCTCGCTCCTCGGCTCCCGCTACGGGAGTTGGGCCTCCCAGCTCCAGCTGCGGATCGGCGGTGGCGCCCGATGATGCTGCTCTTCGTGCTGTGCGGGCTGCTGGTCACCGGTGGCGTCGTCGCCCTGGTGGCGTGGGCCCGCGGCAGCGAACCGGCGCCGGAAGCGGACGGCGGCGACGAGCAGGAGAACCCGCTCGCCACCCGGGCCCACACGCTCTGGTACGGCGCCCCCGGCACCGCCCCCGCCCGGATGGTGCGCCTGCGCCGGATCCAGCTGCCGCTCGCGCTGATCGGCGCCGCGCTCGGCTGGCTGTTCACCGGCATCCCGCTGACCGCCCTGCTGGTGCCGCTCGCCGTGTTCGGCCTGCCCTGGCTGTTCGACACCACCCGCTCCGACACCCACCGGATCGAACGCCTCGAAGCGCTCTCCGAGTGGACCCAGCGCATCGCGGACGTGCTGCTGCTCGGCGTCGGCCTCAACCAGGCGATCGTCACCAGCCGCCGCACCGCCCCCGCCGCCCTGGAGGAGGAGATCGGCGAGCTCGCCGCCCGCCTCCAGGCCCGTTGGCGGCCCGAGGAGGCGCTGCGCGCCTTCGCCGACAGCCTCGCCGACGCCACCGCCGACAAGGTGCTCGCCGCGCTCCTCCTGCGGGCCGGCGACAGCGGCCCCGGCCTCGCCCGCGCGCTCGCCGACATGGCCGACTCGGTGCGCGAGGAGGTGCGCCAGCGCCGCGCCATCGAGGCCGACCGCTCCAAGCACCGCACCACGATCCGCTGGCTGGTCGGCATCATCACGCTGGTGATAGTGGTCGGCGCCTTCAACTCCGACTACACCCGCCCGTACACCACCCTCGTCGGGCAGGTCGTGCTCGCCGTCGTCGCCGCGCTGTTCGTCGCCATCATCGCGTGGATGCGCGCGCTCGCCTCCCACCCGCCGGTGCCCCGGCTGCTGGTGGCCGACCGGCGCAGCCGCACCGGCCGCCGCCGTGCCGCGCCCGGCCAGGACGCCCAAGGCGCCGACGAGGCAGCGGAGTTGCTCGGGGAGGCCCGATGATCTCGCCGTGGTCCGTCCTGGCCGGTGCCGCCGCGGCCGGCGGCGTCGCGCTGCTGATCGCCGAACTGCGCCCGGCGCCGCCGGACCTGCGCCAGGCCCTGGACCGGCTGCACCGCGTCCCCGCCGACCGCCCCGAGGACCCGGACGAGCGCCCGCGCTGGTACGACCGGATCGGCGAGCGCTCCGTCGCCGTGCGCGGGGTGCGCGTCCCGCACCGCGAACTCGCCCTGATCGGCCGCACTCCGGCCCGTTTCATGGTGCACAAGCTGCTGTTCGCCGTGATCGGCCTGATGCTGCCCGCCTACCTGGCGGCGGTGTTCGCCGTCGTGGACGTCCAACTGCCCTTCGCCCTGCCGATGGTGGCCGGACCGCTGCTGGCCGCGCTGCTCTGGTTCGTCCCCGACGCCATCGTCGCCGGCGAGGCCAAGGAGGCGCGCGTCGAGTACCTGCACGGCATCGCCGCCTACCTCGAACTCGTCGCGCTCGAACGGGCCGCCGACTGCGGGCCGGCCGAGGCGCTGCGCCGGGCCGCCTCGGTCGGGCGCGGCACGGTGTTCCTGCGCATCCGCGACGCCCTCGACCGCGCCGCCACCGACCGCATGCCGCCGTGGGCCGGACTGGACGCGCTGGCCGCCGAACTCGGCCTCACCCCGCTCCAGGACGTCGCCGACATCATGCGCCTGTCCGGCACCGACGGCGCCGCCGTGTACGACACCCTGCGGGCCCGCGCCAAGGGCCTGCGGGGCGAACTGCTCGCCGAGGACCTGGCCCGCGCCAACGCCGACAGCGAGCGGATGGTCGCCCCCGGGTCCGCGCTGACCCTGCTGATGACCGTCCTGATCGTCTTCCCCGCCCTCCACCAGATGCTCGCCTGACGTCCGCCTGACGTGCGCCCCGCGCCCCCCCGGGCGGCGCGCCCCCCCCCCCCCCCACCCACCCCCACACCCGCACCCACAAACCACCCGGGCCGCCCGCGGCCTAAAAACGG
>NZ_JBHWGV010000013.1:85733-94772 GCF_042732955.1 Kitasatospora sp. NPDC059747
CTCACGTGATATCCCGCATCATTTTGTAACCCCCGCCCCCCCACCCCTACCCCCCCGTCGCCCCCCAGCCCGCCCCCCCGCCCCCCGCGGGCCCCACGAGCCCGCACCGCACCTCACCTCACCACCGGGAGAACCCGATGACCCACCTGGCCGTCCGGCTCAAATACCTGGCCGGGCTGTTCCTGCGGCCCGTGCTCCTGCCCGTCCAGTTCGCCCTGCTGCTGTTCACCTTCCGGCTCGGCCGGCTGCGCGCCGCCCGGGCCCGCGGCGACCGCGGCGCCATCAGCATCGAACTCGCCCTCGCCATCATCGCGCTGGTGGTCGTCGCCGGCGCCGTCGCTGCCTCGCTGGTGATCCTGCAGAAGAAGGTGTCCACCAAGGTCGAGCAGGACCCGAAGTACCCGGGCGGCGCGGCAACCTGATGATGGGCGACAAGCGCCGTTCGCGCGGCAGCGGCAGCGGCAGCGGGAGTGACCGGGGAGCGATGAGCCTGAGCCTGGCCATCGTCTTCCCGGTGGTCCTGCTGCTCCTGCTGCTGGTCGTGCAGGCCTCGCTGTGGTGGTACGCGCGGCAGGTCGCGCTCACCGCCGCTCGCGAGGGCGCCGAGGCCGGCCGCACGCAGAGCGCGGCGGGCGCGGCGACGAAGGGCGCGCCGGACGACGCGGCGGACCAGGCGGCGAAGGACGCGGCGGCGCGCGCGCAGGCCGAGGACTTCCTGCAGCGGCAGGGCAGCGGCACGTACGAGGTGAGCACCGACGGCAGCACCGCGCAACGGGTGCGGGTCACCGTCCGGCTGACCCCGACGCTGCTGATCCCCGGTCTGTCCGCGCCGCACATCACCCAGTTCGCGGAGGCGCCGCGCGAGCGCTTCGTTCCGCCGGGAGCGGCGCCGGGGGCGGTGCCGTGACCGGGCGGTCCGGGCCTTCCGCGCGCACGCGGTGGCGTCCGGCCGGGGTGCGGCGACGGCCGGACCGCGGCGGGGTGGCCATCGAGGCGGCGATCATCGCGCCGTACGTGGTCGGGCTGGTCCTGATCGCGATCGCGGCGGGGCGCCTGCAGACCACCTCCGCGACGGTAGAGGCGGCGGCCCGCTCGGCCGCCCGCACGGCCTCGCTCGTCCGCAGCTTCGACGGGATGGCGGAGCCGGCCAAGGAGGCGGCCCGCGACCAGCTGAAGCAGCAGGGCGTCTCCTGCGGCAACCTCTCGGTGACCGTCACCCAGGGGGAACTGGAGCTGCCGGGCGGCGCCGTCGCCACCGTCAAGGTCCGGGTGGTGTGCGACGTCGGGCTCGGCGACCTGCTCGGCGGGCTCTCCGGGGTGCCCGGGACGAAGACCCTGGCCGGCGAGTTCACCTCCGTGGTGGACCGCTACCGGGGCGCGTGACGACAGGTGGGCCGGATCCGGGGATTGGGGACGGCCCGGGCGGGGGAGACGCAAGCGGAGAGCGCCCGGGCGATGACGGAACGGGGCCGGGCGGCGCTCGGTGGGGGCCGGTGGCGTTCGGGGCGGTCGGGGCGGGGCCGGCCGGCTCGGGGGCGAACGGCTTCGGGGCGAACGGCTCGGGGACGAGCGGGGACGAGCGGCATTGGGACGAACGGCTCGGGGACGAGCGGGGACGAAGGGCCAGGGGGCGAACAGCGGTGGGGAAGTCCGAGGGGGTGTGAAGGTGCGTGCACGTGAGGGTGCCGGGCCGCACGGCCGGCCGACCGGCCTGCTGCGCCTGCGGCGGCCGCGGCGGCGGTCCGACCGCGGTGCGGTCTCGCTCTTCGTGGCGATCTGCGCCGTCTACCTGGTGTTCGTGATCGCCATCGTCGTCGACGTCGGCGGCCGCCTGCGGGTCGTCGAACGCAACGACGCCTACGCGCAGGAGGCGGCCCGGGTCGGCGGACAGCAGCTCGACCAGGCCCTCGTCCTCCAGGGCAAGGGCATCCAGGTCCAGCACGACTACGCCCTGAAGGCCGTCGACGCCTACCTCGGGCTGTACGGACTCACGGCGGCCGGGGTCACGTTCTCGGCGGACGGCAAGGTCGTCACCGTCACGGTGGTGACGGACTTCCGGCCGGTCCTGCTGGGCTCCCTCGGAGAGCGTCAGGTAACGGGCAGGGGCAGTGCCACCCTCGTCCACGGAGTCGAGAAAGCGGAGACCGACTGATGGCCGCGCCACGTGCAAAGGACCAGGCCCGACCCGCCCCGGACCAGGCCCGGACCACCCGGAGCCACAAGCGGGTCCCGCAGGCCCCCGCCCGGCGGGCGCCGGGCGGGCGCGGGCGCGCCGGGGCGGTGATCACCGCGCTCGCCGCGCTGGTCACCCTGGCCGCCCTGCTGCTGGGCCTGCCCGCCCTCCTGCTCTACGGGACCCAGGCGGTCGCCGCGATGGGCGACGTCGCCCCGGACGGCATCGGCCAGGCGCTCACCGGCCCGGACGACGGGCGGCTGTTCCTGTGGCTGCTGGTCGTCGTCGGCTGGCTGGCCTGGGCCTGCTTCGCGCTCTCCGTCCTGCTGGAGGTCCCGGCCCAGCTGCGCGGGCGGATCGCCCGCCGGATCCCGGCGTTCGGCTGGAGCCAGCGGATGGCCGCCGGGCTGGTCGGCGCGGTGCTCGCGCTGCTGCCGGTGGCCGGTTCGTCCTTCGCCGCCGTCTCCGAGCGGCCCCAGGCCGCCACGGCCACGGCCCAGTTGACGGCCGGCGTGCAGCGCGCCGCCCTGCCGGCGGCGCAGGCCGCGCCCGCCCTCGCGGCCGCCGCCGAGCAGCACCCCAGCTACACCGTGCGCGACAGCCGGCCCGCCGACAGCCTGTGGTCCATCGCCGAGCGGCAACTGGGCTCGGGCGAGCGCTGGGTGGAGATCGCCAGACTCAACGACGGCCGGACGATGGACGGTTCGGGCGTCCGCTTCGACGCCGACCGGCCGATCCAGCCCGGCTGGGAACTCCTCATGCCCGCCGACGCGAAGCCGGACGAGGCCAAGTCGCCCGCTCAGGCGCCCGCTTCCGCCCCCGCGCCGACGCAGCCGGCTTCGCAGGCCCCGCAGACCCCCCAAGCGGGCACGGAGGCCACCGGCACCGAGGCCACGGGCGCGGCGGGTGCCCAGGCCGCCGGCGGACACGGGACGGTGACCGTCAAGGAAGGGGACAGCCTCTCCGCCATCGCCCAGCGCGAGTTGGGGGACGGCGACGCCTGGCCGAGGATCTTCGACGCCAACAAGGGCGCCCAGGCCCCGGACGGCGAACGCCTGACCGACCCGGACCAGCTGGTGCCGGGCATGGTGCTCACCGTCCCCGGCGCGGCCACCGCTCCCGCGCCTGCTCCTGCCCCTGCGCCGGCCCCAGCTCCCGCCCCGACTCCCGACCCGGCGCCGGCCCCCGCGCAGCAGACGCCCGCGCCGTCCGCCCCGGCCGGCCAGCCGCCCGCGACGCAGGCACCCGCGACGCAGGCTCCGGCGCCCGCACCCACCCAGGCCGCGCCGACGCCTGCTCCCTCGCACGCCCCGGGCCACACCCCCGCACCCGCGCCCGCCGCCCACGCCGACCCGGCGCCCAGCGACGACTACACCGTCGCCCTCGCCGCCTCCACCGTCGGCGTCCTGCTCGCCGCCATCATGATCGGCACCGTCGCCCACAAACGCGGCGGCCAGCTGCGGGCCCGCCGCCCCCGGCACCGCATCACCATGCCCGAGGCCGAGGCCGCCTCCTTCGAGAACGAGCTCAGGGCCCGTCAGGACGACGCCGGCCTCGACCTGCTCGACCGCGCCCTGCGCACCATGGCCCGCAACACCGTCCGCGGCGGCAAGCGCCTGCCCGCGATCATCGCGGCCCGGATCACCCCCGGCCACACCGTCGAGCTCCACCTCTCCGGCCCGGCCGCGCCCATCGCGCCCTTCCGCGCCGCGCACGCCCCCAACGTGTGGTGGTGCAGCCCCGACGCCGGCGACCTCCTCAACGCCACCCAGGCCCGCAAGACCGCCGCCCCCTACCCGGCCCTGGTCACCCTCGGCACCGCGCCGGACGGCTCGGTCGTCCTCGCCGACCTGGAGACCGTCCGCCTCCTCCACCTCTCCGGGCACCCCGACGACGCCCGCGACGTCCTGCGCACCCTCGCCATCGAGCTCGCCCACAGCCCGCTCGCCGACCGGCTCCACCTCCACCTCGTCGACCTCGCCGAGGAGGTGCCGATCAGCGGCCCGGCCGCCGAACGCGTCCACCGCCACCCGACGCTCGAAGCCGCGCTCGCCGCCCTCGGCCCGCGCACCGCCAAGGCCCGCGTCACCCTCGTCGCCGCCGAGGCCACCAGCCCGCGCGAGGCCCGCAGCCGCGGGCAGGCCGACGAGTCCTGGACCCCGGAGATCGTCCTCTGCGCCCAGCAGCCCGGCGGCGGCGTCCCCGCCGAACTCGGCCGCCTGCTCGACGCCCGGCCGCGCACCTGCGTCGCCGTGGTCACCCGCGCCCCCGAGCGCGGCACCGGGCCGGTCGCCCGTTGGACCCTCCCGACCACCGGCCAGGCCGCCATCCCCGGCCTGCACCTGACCGTCGAGCTCCAGCGGCTCACCGGCGCCCAGTACGACCAGGTCGCCGAACTGCTCCGGGCCGCCGACGACGCGACCCAGCACCCGGCGCCCGCCTGGACCCTGGACGGCCCCGGGAACGACGACGCCGACGACGGCTTCGGCGACGACTCGGACACGGCCGAACTGCCCGCCGCCGTACCGGTGCTGGCTACGGTCGGCGGCCCGGCCGAGGAGGGCGCGAACGGCGCCGCTGGGGTCGGCGGGGCTGGTGGGGTCAGCGGGGCTGGTGGGGTCGGCGGGGCTGGTGAGGCCAACGGCGTCGGCGGCTCCGGCGCGGGGGCCGGGGCGCGGGCGCTCACCCGGGTCATCGGCACGGGCGCGAGCCCGTTCGCGAGCACCGACCCGGCGGCGCCGACGACCGGGACCGGGCGGCACGCCGTCAACGGGCTCGGGCGCAAGGCGGTGACGGGGCAGGTGTCGCCGGTCCTGCCGCCGGTCCTGCCGCTCGGGCCGGTCACTCCGCTCGGGCCGGTCGTGCCCGCCGTGCCCACCGGGCCTGCGGCTCAGGCCGTGCCGGTCGAGCAGCTTGTCGAGGACGGTGCCGGCGAGGGCAGCGAGGACACCACCCGGGACCTGCGGGTACCGGGGCCGGCCGCCGTCGTGCTGCCGGTCCAGCCGGTCGCGCCGGTCGCGCCGGAGTCCGTGGCCCCGGTGCCCGTAGTCCCGGCACCCGTGGCCCCGGCGCCCGCCGTCGAGCCGGCTGCCGAGCCCGCGCCGACGCACGACCCGGCACCGGCGTCCACCGGCGCGGCCCCGCGGATCCCGGCCCGTCCGGAGCCGGGGACCGGTCCCGCCGCCACCGCCCCGGTCGTGGTCACGGCCGTCGGCACCACGGCCACCGCCACCACGGCCGCCGGTCGCACCGACAGCGACGACCTCCTCGCGATCCTCCGCTCCCCGGAGGCCCACAGCGCCCGCAACGCGCCCCGGATCCGGCTGCTCGGCCCGGTCGACGTGGCAGGCGCCGTCGGCACCGTCGAACCCGGCCACCTGCCCCGGCTCACCGAACTCGCCGCCTACCTCGCGCTGCGCCCGGGCGCCGACCACGCGGCCCTCGACCACGACCTCCACCCGGGCGCGGCCCACCTCGACCCGCACCCCACCACCGCCGACGCCGTGAGCCCGCTGTCCGGCAAGATCGCGGGCCTCGCCGCGTGGCTCGGCGTCACCCCCGAGGGGCGTGCGTTCCTGCCCACCGACACCGCCGACGGCTACTCCTACGCCCCGGCCGTCACGTGCGACTGGGACGAGTTCCGCAGCCTCTACCGGCGCGGCATGCGCAGCACCAGCGCCACGGCGGACGCCGCGCTCGCGCACGCCCTGGCCCTGGTCCGGGGCGCCCCGTTCGCCGAGGCCCCGCCCGCGTCGTACGGGTGGGCCGAGGCCGAGCGCCAGGACATGATCGCCGCCATCGTCGACACCGCCCACGAACTCGCCGCCCGCCGCCTCCAGTACGGCGACCACCGCAGCGCCGAGGCCGCCGTCTTCCGCGGCCTCGCCGTCGCCCCGGACGTCGAGCTGCTGCACCGCGACCTCTTCTACGCGTACGCCTCGGCCGGCGCCCGGGACCAGCTCCTGCGCGCCGTCAACCGCCTCGACGCCCTGAGCCGCCGCACCGGCCGCGACCTGGACGCCGACACGGTCGCCCTCCTCCGCGACCTCCTGGCCGGCTCCTGACCACCGTCCTCCGGCGGGGGGCCCGCCCGCCGCCGGAGGGGGTGTCACGCGGTGCCCGCGCGGGCACAGTTCGATCACCGCGCCGCCGGAATCCGCACACGACGGGGGAGTGCCGTGGCGGTCCCCCGGGTTCCTCGGCCAATGTGCTTGATCGGAACGGAAGTTGACGAGCGAGGGCCGGGTTCCGGGCCGACCGGCGCGCCGATCGGCGACCCGGCCTGGATCGGGTGCGCCGGGATCTCGTAGGGTGGCCGAAACGGGAGTGGTGCCGCGCACCACGCAGTAAGGGCATCAGACGCCGCACGAGCGGCGGGGTGGGGCGGTGACCAGAAGATGGCGGAGACGACAGCTGTCCCAGGAGGCCCCGAACCGGCAGCGGACGCGGGGCCCCTGGACGCCGTGCCGCCGCCCCCGCGCATCCCGGGCGACGAGCACCCGCCCGGCCCGGCCGCCCTGTACGAGCCGCTGGACGTCCCCGCGTCCGTGCCCGCGCCCACGCCGGGGCCGGCGCCCGTGCCGACGCCTGCGCCGGTACCGGTGATGCCGCCGGCCGCGCCGACCGGATGGACTCTCACCGACATGCCCGCCGTGGGCGCCCCTGGCCCCGCGCCCGTGCAGGCCCCGGCCCCGGCACCCTCCTTCGCGACGCCGCTGCCGTTCTCGGTGCCCGGCGTCGGCGGCGGACTGGGGGCGGCGCCGCGCGGGCGGATCCTGGTGGTCGAGGGCGGCTACGGCAGTGCCGGCCGCCGCACCTGGGGCCGCGGCGTCCCCGCCCAGGCGACGGTGCTGTCCGCGATGCTCGCCGCCGTCTCGCCCCAGGTGCTGCTCGCCGCGGACGCGGTCGACGCCGTCCACCTGCCCGGCGCCAGCGACCCGCACACCGTCCTCGCCCACCTGCGGGCCGCAGCCCGCCACCCCGGGCCGCTCCTCGTCCACCTGGGTGGCCACCTGGTCGCCGACAAGCGCGGCGGGCAGCTCCACCTCACCCTGCGCGACTCCAAGGCCGCGAGCATCCGCCAGGACGGCCTGCCCTGGCAGGCGATCGCCGCCGAGCTGAGCCACCGCCCGGCCGACTGGCAGACCCTGGTCATCGCCGACCTCAGCGCCGACCAGAACGCCTGGCCCCTCCTCCAGACCGGCGGCCCCGGTGCCGCCGCCCCGCTGAGTGACGGCGTCCCGCTGTGGGCCGTCGTCAGCCCGGACCCGGAGCAGATCGGCACCTTCACCCGCGCCCTCATCGAGGCCCTGCACGGCGGCCGCCCGGGCGCGGGCGAGGTCCTCGCGCCCGAACAGCTGCGCCAGCAGGTGTACTCGGTGCTGCGCCCGGACGTGGTCATCGTCGCGACGCACGCTCCGGACCGCCCGGTCTTCCGCAACACAGCCCGCCGCACCGACGGTCCGGTGGCGGACGCGCTGCCGATGGGCGCTGCGCCGGTTGAGGTCGTGCCGGTGGACGTGGTGCCGACGGGCGTTGCGCCGGTTGAGGCCGTGCCGGCCCAGCCGGTGGTGCCGGTCCCTGCTGCGGCCTCCGAAGCCGAGGCCGTCGAAGCTGAGGTCGTCGAGCCCGACTTCATCGAGCCCGACTTCATCGAGCCCGAGGCCGGTGAGCCCGAGGCTTTTGTGTCCGATGCTGTCGCCACAGCGGTCGTCGAGGAGGAGCCCGCTCCCGAGGCCTCCGTCGACGGCCTGGTGAGCCTCCGCAAGGCCGGCGTGCCGCCCACCCCGCGGCCGCCCGCGCGCCCGGTCACCTTGCAGAAGCAACTGCCCGACGTCCCGAGGACCATGACGCTCCGCGCGCTCATGCTGACCGACGTTGACGTTGACGTTGACGTCGAGACCGACGCCGAGGCCGTGGCAGTGGCCGACGTTGACACCGAGGACGTCGCTGTCGAGGACGTCACCCCGACGCGGACCCCGACCCCGACCCCGACATCGGGCGTGAGGCTCGCGAAGGCCGCGTCGCCCGTTCCGTACGCCGCTCCGGCCGTGGACGAGCCGCAGGACGCCGTCGTCGAGCCGGAGCCGGAGGGTGTGGTGGTGCCGGCTCCGGACTTGGAGGAGGAGCTCCAGTCCGAGGCCGAAGTCCCGCTGGAGGAGCCCCGGTTCGAGGAGGACGTTCCGGTGGAGGAGCCCCCTCTGCTCGACGAGCCTGCTCCGCTCGAAGAGGCGCCCGGGCCCGAGGCCCAGGCCGAGCCCGAGGCGCAGCCCGAGCCCGGGACGTCGGACGAGTCCGGGACGTCGGACGAGCCCGCGGATCCGGCCGCAGCGGAGGACCCCGCGTCCGCCGGCCCCGAGCCGCGCGCCGACTACCGCGAGACGCTCGGCCGGATCGTCCGCAGCGCGGACGCGGGTGACCACGCCGCCGCCACGGACCTCGCGTTCGCCCTCGAACTGGAGGCGATCGCCGAGCACGGCGCGGTCTCCGAGCCGGTCCTCCAGGTCCGGCAGGTCCGGGCGCACGTGTGCCGGCTCGCGGGCAAGCCGGCCGAGGCCGCGGACATCTACCGCGAGGTGGCGCTGACCCTGCTCCGCTCGCAGGGCGCGGACCATCCGGAGACCCAGCAGGCGGCCACGAACGCCGAGGCCTGCTGGCGGGCGATCAAGGACCGCACGGAGGCCATCCGCATCGCGCCGGAGATCATCGAACTGCGCGCCTACCTCCCCGGCCCCGAGGGCCGCAAGCTCCGCGCCGCCGAGCGCTACCTCGCCCAGCTGGCGGCGCCGGGCAACTGACCGGCGACAGCCGACGGGTGACAGGTAACAGCCAACAGAAAAAAAATTTTTTAAAATGTGATATGTGTG
>NZ_JBHWGV010000013.1:94782-102525 GCF_042732955.1 Kitasatospora sp. NPDC059747
CGCGGTCCCCGGTAGGCGGACAACCGTTCCCGCCCCCCCCGCACCCCTCCGACCCCCACGCGGCGCGACGTCGCCCCCCGCCGACTCCCCGCCCAGTGCATGTGCTGTCGCTGTCGCGCAGGTGCCTACCGGAAGTCCCTACCGGAGGTCCCTACCGCGTGCAGCTGCCGTGCTGCGTCCCTGCTGTGACCGATGAAGGTCCGTCACCGGCCCGCGAGGGCGTGGACGAACTTCGTGCCGTCGATGGTGCCGAGGCCGCTGGCGAGGTCGTAGCCCTCGGTCGCGTTGTAGCCGGTGACGCCGTTCCAGCCGTTGTCGCCGTCCTTGACGTCCGTGATGCCGCTCCAGTCGCTCGGGAGCAGGCTCAGGCCGTACATGCGCCAGTTGATCTGGCCGAGGCGGTAGCCGGCGGCCTGGTCGGCCAGGGCGACGATGCCCGAGAACAGCGGGGTGGCCTCGCTGGTGCCGCCGGTGAGGTGCCAGCCGACCGCGGTCGGGTCGTACGACTCGTACGTCCAGGCGGCGCCGTCGACGGCCGCGCTCATGCTGATGTCCGGGGTGCCGCGGTGGTTGCCGGTGACGTTGGCGACGCCGGCCTGGTACCACGGGCGCTCGAAGATGCCGGAGACGCCACCGCCGCCGGCGCCGGACTTGTCGTGCCACACCTTGTCGGCCGCGGTGCGGTTGCCGTTGTCGTCCAGGGTCAGCTGGGTGCCGCCGACCGAGGTGACCAGCGGGTCCGAGGACGGCCACGAGTTGACCTTGTACGGGTACAGGTCGGTGCCGTTGGTCTGCGCGTCGGTGGCGCCGTTGTCGCCGGAGGCGGCGAGCACGGTGACGTTGTGGGCCGCGGCCGACTTGAACGCGTAGCGCAGGTCGGTCAGGGACTTGAAGTCGCCCTTGTCGTAACCCGGGAACGTGTTCTCGGTGGCGCCGAAGCTCTGCGAGATGACGTCGCCGACGCCCTTCTTGATGAGGTCCTTCTCGGCGTCCATCATCTCGGGCAGGCCGGTGGTGCCCTCGGTCTCGGCGACACCGGTCTCGACCAGGACGATGTGGGCGTCGGGGGCCATCGCGTGGGCGTACTCGACGTCCAGGGTGGTCTCGCCGGCCCAGCCGGTGTGGTCGGGGTTCTTCGGGTCGAAGACGGGGACGTTGCCCCACTTGACGACCTCGACGTTGGTGTCCTTGATGCCCCACTGCTTGTCGAAGACCTCCAGGTCGTGCTGGATGGTCGGCGAGCCGAAGGAGTCGACGATGACGATCGTGCGGCCCTTGCCGGTGATGCCCTCCTGGTACAGCGGGCCCAGGTTGTAGGCCTTCTGGTACTGGAGCGGCGAGTAGCAGTGGATGCCGATCTGGCTGACGCACTGGGTGGTGGTCAGCGGGGCCGGGCGGGTCGTGGCGAGGTGGTGTCCGGCCGAGGCGGGCTGGACGTGGACGCCGGCCAGGTTGTGCGAGGGCGCTGCGACGGCAGCGCCGACCGCCGGGACGGAGACGGTGCCGGCCGTGACGGCGGTCGCTCCGACGGCGAGCAGAGCCAGGGCGCGACGGAGGGTAGCGGGGCTGCCCATGGGACTCCTTGGGGGACGCAGGGCCCGACCTTGGTCCGGTCGGGTCGGTCCGGCCATCCCATCGATTGCCACATGATCATGCCATAGTCATTTTGTGGGGTGGTGTTACGAACGGCATGGTCATGTTCGGCCACGCGAAAAGGTAAAGGCCGTCCCAGGGGAAAGTAACTCCGCTGCTGGGACGGCCCGTTGACTACACGTCGGGAAGCCTCGCCGATTTCACAGTTTTCACCGTGTTGGCCAACTTTACCAAGTTCATCGGCGCGGGGTAAGCCTTCGTCGGGTCAGCGTGCCCCGCCGTTGACGTACAGGGTCTGCCCGCTGACGTACGAGGCGTCCTCGCTCGCGAGGAACACGACCACCGAGGCGATCTCCTCCGGCTGCCCGACCCGCCGCAGCGGGGTCCTGGCGGACACCTCGGCCTGGTGCTCCTCGGCCGAGCTGCCGACCCGCTCCGCGGTCGCGGCGGTCATCGCGGTGGCGACGTAGCCGGGCGCGACGGCGTTGACGTTGATGTTGAACGGGCCCAGCTCGATGGCCAGGGTCGCGGTCAGCCCCTGGATGCCGGCCTTGGCTGCGGCGTAGTTGGCCTGGCCGCGGTTGCCGAGCGCCGAGCGCGAGCTGAGCGAGACGATCTTGCCGAACTTCTGTGCCACCATGTACTTCTGCGCGACGTGGCTGCAGTTGTAGGCGCTGGTCAGGTTGACCGTCAGCACCGCGTCCCAGTCGGCCTTCGGCATCTTGAAGAACAGGTTGTCCCGGGTGATCCCGGCGTTGTTGACCAGGATGTGCACGCCGCCGAGGTCGGCGGCGACCCGGGCGAACACCGCCTCGACGGCGTCGTAGTCGGCCACGTCGCAGCCGTACGCCCGTGCCGTGCCGCCCTTGGCGGTGATCTCGGCGACCGTCCCGGCCGCGCGCTCGGCCGTGAGGTCGACGACGGCGACCGCCGCGCCCTCCTCGGCCAGCCGGCGGGCCGTCGCCGCGCCGATGCCCTGCGCCGCACCGGTGACCACGGCGACCTTTCCTGCGAAACGCGACACTTCGTACTCCCTGGGGGGTGGGTCCTGAGGGTGGATATGTAGACAAAGGGATGTCCGGATAAAACCAGGTCCGGACAAAACGACGTCAGGACGAGCCGGAACGTCGGAACGAGCGGAACGATTGGAGCGAGTGGAACGAACCAGCGGAACGCAGGAACGAGCCGGAACGTCAGGCGTTCTCGACCAGCACGGCCGTGCCCTGCCCGACGCCCACGCACATCGTGGCGAGCCCGCGCCGCGCGCCGGTGCGGTGCATTCGGTGCAGCAGCGTCGTCAGGATGCGGGCGCCGGAGCCGCCGAGCGGGTGGCCGAGGGCGATCGCGCCGCCGCTCGGGTTGACGCGCTCGGGGTCGATGCCCAGCCCGTCCATGGAGGCCAGCGCCTGGGCCGTGAACGCCTCGTTCAGCTCGGCCGTGTCGACGTCGCCGATCGACCAGCCGCTGCGCCCGAGCGCCTTCCGCGTCGCGGGCACCGGGCCGATGCCCATGACGTCCGGGTGCACCCCGGCGGAGGCCCCGGCGACGTACCGGCCGAGCGGCTCCAGGCCCAGGTCGCGCAGCGCCTCCTCGCTGACCAGGACGAGCCCGGCGGCGCCGTCGTTCATGGGCGAGGCGTTCCCGGCGGTGACGGTGCCGTCCGGGCGGAACGCGGGCTTGAGCCGGGCGAGCTTCTCCAGGCTGGTGTCCTCGCGGATGCCCTCGTCCAGAGCCACCGTCACGCCGTCCGGCCGCTCGACCGGGATCAGTTCCGCGTCGAAGTGCCCGTCCTTGCGCGCGGCGGCGGCCCGCTGGTGGCTGCGCAGCGCGAAGGCGTCCTGGCGTTCGCGGCCGATGCCGTACCGGCCGGCCACCTCCTCGGCGGTCTCGCCCATGCTGAGGACGCCGTGCAGTTCGGCCATCCGGGGGTTGGTGAGCCGCCAGCCGAGCCGGGTGTCGTAGGTCTCGATCCGGTGCGGGAGCGCCTCGTCGGGGCGGGGGAGAACGAAGGGGGCGCGGGTCATCGACTCGCAGCCGCCGGCGAGCACGACGTCGGCCTCGCCGGAGCCGATCGCCCGCGCGGCGAGCGTGACGGCCTCCAGGCCGGAGGCGCAGAGCCGGTTGACGGTGGCGCCGGGGACGGTGTCGGGCAGGCCGGCGAGCAGGACGGCCATCCGGGCGGCGTTGCGGTTGTCCTCGCCGGCCTGGTTGGCGGCGCCCCAGTAGACGTCGTCGATGCGGGCGGGGTCGAGGGCGGGCACATCGGCGAGCAGGGCGCGCAGCACGGTGGCCGAGAGGTCGTCCGGCCGGACCGTGGCGAGCGCTCCGCGCAGCCGGCCGATGGGTGTGCGGCGGGCGGCGGCGAAGTAGACGGGACGCACGTCGTCGGGCTCCTTGTCCAGTGGAGGGGTGGGGGTGTCCTGGTCGGATGGTTCAGGAGGCTCAGGTGGCTAAGAGGGCTCGGAGGGCTCAGAAGGCGTTGACGCCGGTGAGCGCGCGGCCGATGAGCAGCTGGTGGATCTGGCTGGTGCCCTCGTAGAGGGTCATGACCCGCGCGTCGCGCAGGTACTTGCCGACCGGGTACTCGTCGATGAACCCGTAGCCGCCGAACACCTGGAGCGCGTTGTTGGCGGCCCGGACGGCGGCCTCGCTCGCGTAGAGCTTGGCGACGGAGGACTCGGTGGCGAACGGCAGGCCGCGTTCGATGTGGTCGGCGACCTTCCAGGTGAGCAGCCGGGCGGCCTCGACGTCGACGGCGATGCCGGCCAGCAGTTCCTGGACGAGTTGGTGCGAGGCGATCGGTTTGCCGAACTGTTCGCGCTCCCCGGCGTAGCGCACGGCGGCCTCCAGGCAGGCGCGGGCGATGCCGACGCAGCCGGCGGCGACCGACATCCGGCCCTTGGCGAGGGCGCCCATCGCCACGCCGAAGCCCTTGCCGACGGCGCCGAGCCGGGAGCCGTCGGGCACCCGGACCGCGTCGAAGGAGAGTTCGGCGGTGGCCTGGCCGCGCAGGCCGAGCTTGCCGTGGATCTCGGTGCGGGTGAAGCCGGGCAGGTCGGTGGGGACGAGGAAGGCGGTGATGCCCTTGTGGCCGCGCTGCTGCGGGTCGTCGCCGCCGGTGCGGGCGAAGACGAGGGCGACGTCGGCCCAGGTGCCGTTGGTGATGAAGGTCTTGGCGCCGCTGATCAGCCAGTCGTCACCGTCCCGGACCGCCCGGGTGGTGAGGTTGGCCGCGTCCGAGCCGGTGCCGGGTTCGGTGAGGGCGAAGCACGCGAGGGCCTCCCCGGAGGTGAGCCGGGGGAGCCAGTGGCGCTTCTGCTCCTCGGTGCCGTGGCTGTTGATCGACTTGGCGACGAGCCCGAGGGAGACGGAGACGATGCCGCGCACCGCCGAGTCGCCGCGTCCGAGCTCCTCCAGGACGAGGCAGTAGGCGAGGTGGTCGCCGCCGCTGCCGCCGTACTCCTCGGGCAGGGTGAGGCCGAGGAAGCCCAGCTTGGCGAGTTTGCCGACGATCGCGCGGTCCACGGACTCGGCGCGGTCCCACGCGGCGGCGTACGGGGCGATCTCGCGGTCGGTGAAC
Source organism: Kitasatospora sp. NPDC059747 (assembly GCF_042732955.1). Lineage (NCBI taxonomy): Bacteria > Bacillati > Actinomycetota > Actinomycetes > Kitasatosporales > Streptomycetaceae > Kitasatospora > Kitasatospora sp. NPDC059747. The sequence continues at coordinate 99,956 of NZ_JBHWGV010000013.1, forward strand.
TCGGCGGCGAGTTCCCGGACGGCGGTCTGCTCCTCGGACAGCTCCAGATTCACGGCGGCTCCCGGTTCCGGGCCCGGCGAGGGGCTGTCGCGCCCACCGACCTTCCGTGCCCATTAAACTAGCGCTGCAAGTTTTACGGGGGGACTGTAGCTCCGACCGGGCCGTGCTGGGAAGAGGCGCCTGTCAGAATCGGTCCCCGACCCACCCGACCGGAGGACTCCGGCCGGACGGACCGCCCGAGGAACCGGAGGAAGCCGCTCGATGGCCCGCCCGCGCACCCCGCTGCTCAGCCGCGAGCGCATCGTCTCCGCGGCGCTGCGGCTGATCGACGCCGAGGGCCTGGACGCCCTCTCCACCCGCCGACTCGCCACCGAGCTGTCGGTCAGCGGGCCGTCGCTCTACAACCACTTCGCGACCAAGGACGAGCTGCTGGACGCGGTCGTCGACACCGTCATCGGGGAAGTCGACCTATCGATGTTCGGCGGATCGCCGGGCACGGCGGGTGCGCCGGGCACGGCGGCGCCGACCCCGTGGCCGGAGGCGCTGCGCGACTGGGCCCGCTCCTACCGCGCCGCGCTGGCCGCCCACCCCAACATCGTCCCGGTGCTCGCCCAGGGCCCCGGCCGCCGGCCGCACGCGCTGCGCCTGGCCGACGCCGTGTTCGGGCACCTGGTGGACGCGGGGTGGCCGCGCGGCCAGGCCACCCGGATCGGCGCGCTGATGCGCTACTTCGTCACCGGCTCGGCGCTGGCCTCCTTTGCGGCCGGGTTCCCGGCGGACGCGGAGCTGTACGACGTCGCCGACTACCCGCACCTCGGCGAGGCGCACCGGCTGGCCGGCCATCGGGGCACCGTCGACGAGGCCGCGTTCGAGACCGGTCTGGAGGCGCTCCTCGACGGGCTGGCGCTGCGCTTCGAGCGCCTCACCGGGGCGGGCGCGTAGCCCGCGCCGGCGGCCGGCCCCGCCTCGTCACCGGCGCCCGCACGTCACAAGGGCCCGCGCGTCACCAGCGCCCGCGCGTCACCAGGGCTCGCGTGCCAGGAAGGCCGGGCGCAGCGACGGGTCCACCGGGTCGTAGTAGCGGTGATAGACGGGGGTGAGCCCGCCGGAGACCGGGGGCACGATCCAGCTCCAGTCCGCCGGGGTGGGCCGGCCGAGGCGCTTCTCCTGCGCGACGTGCTTGAGGAAGCGCTCCGACTCGGTGTGGTGGTCGGCCATCGTCACCCCCGCCTCCTGGAAGGAGTGCAGCACGGCGACGTTGAGCTCGACCAGCGCGCGGTCCCGCCAGAGGGTGCGGTCGTTGGAGGTGTCCAGGCCGAGCCGTCCGGCGACGGTGGCGAGCATGTCGTAGCGGTCGGCGTCGGCGAGGTTGCGGGCGCCGATCTCGGTGCCCATGTACCAGCCGTTGAAGGGTGCGGCGGGGTAGCGCACGCCGCCGATCTCCAGTGTCATGTCGCTGATCGCCGGTACCGCGTACCAGCGCAGGCCGAGTTCGGCGAACCAGGCGAACTCGGGGTGGGAGAGCGGGACTTCGAGTGTGGTGTCGTCCGGGAGCTGGTACCACTCGGGGCGCTCGCCGGGCCGTTCCCGGATCAGCAGGGGCAGCACCTCGAAGCGGTCCTCGGCGCACTTCCAGCCCAGGTCCCGGGCGAGGGCGGCGAGTTGGACGCCGGCCGGGTCGCCGGTCACGCCGCCGGTGACATCGTGGGTGATGCCGTCGGGGATGCCGTTCGGGCCGTCCTCCGGGCCGTCCTCCGGGCCGTCGTCAGGGTCGGCGGCCGTCGTCCGGTGGCCGGCGTAGCGGACGAGTTGCTGGTTGAGGATGCGCGCGGCGGGCCGGCCGGGCCGGTCGGGGGCGAACACCGAGACGACCGGGCGGATCCGGCCGCCGTTGCCGGCCAGCCGCAGGTGTTCGAAGCACTCGGCGGCGATGTCGTCGGCCGAGGTGAGGTGGCGCAGGTCGCGCACCACGAGGCTGCGCCAGTACAGCCGGCCGATGCAGCGGGCGGCGTTGCGCCAGGCCAGTTTGGCGCCGTACGCGAGCTCGGCGGGGGTGTGCTCGTAGGTGCCGCTGCGGTCGATCTCGTCGAGCACGGCGCGTATCCGCTCGTCCGGGTCGCCGCCGGCCGCGGGCTGCTCGTGGTGGAACTGCCGGATGAACGAGGTGGCCTGGGCGGGGTCGGTGAACGGCGGGTCCGCCGGGAGCAGCGCGTCGCCCGCGTCGGCGGTGCGGGGCTCCGCGGGGTGGGGCCCGGAACCGTGGGGTCCGGAACCGTGGGGCCCGGAAGCGTGGGACCCGGGGTCGTGGGGTCCGGCAGCGTGTGGCCCGGCGGGGTGGGCCCCGGGGTGGGTGTGGGCGTACGGGCAGCCGCCGGCGGGCGCGGCGGCGGATCTGCGGGTGCGAAGCCGGTTGAAGATCAAGACATCCCTCCTGCCGAACAGGAGTACCGGAGCCGGCCGGCCCGCCGCAGGGAGTGAACGATTCGGCCCCCCCCCCCCCCCGGGGCGCGCCGGGGGGGGGGGGGGGGGGGGGGCGGCGGGGGGGGGGGGGGCGCGGCGGGCCCCCCGCC
>NZ_JBHWGV010000013.1:102535-104393 GCF_042732955.1 Kitasatospora sp. NPDC059747
CTGTACGCGCGGGCGCACGAGCTGGGCGGTGCCGCCCCGGCCGGGCCCGGATTCCTGCTGGCGCGGGCCCCCGGCACCCCCCGCCCGGGGGGGGGGCCCCCCCGCCAGGCCGGCGGCCACCCCCCGCGGGGCGCGGGCCGGGGCCCCGGGGCCGGAGGTCCGGGGCCGGCGGAGCGGCCCGTGTCCTCCCGTCAGCCCATGTCCTCCAGGCGGACGCCCTTCGTCTCCTTCATGTACTTGGCCACGAAGACGATCGACAGCGCGGCGAAGGCGGCGTAGATCAGGTAGGTCGCGGACAGGTTCCAGCGGGACATCGACGGGAACGAGACGGTGATCGCCCAGTTGGCGATCCACTGCGCGGAGGCGGCGACGGACAGGGCGGCGGCGCGGACGCGGTTCGGGAACATCTCGCCGAGCATCACCCAGACGACCACGCCCCACGACATCGCGAAGAACAGCACGAAGGCGTTGGCGGCGACCAGCGCGACGGTGCCCTGGAGGTCGGGCAGGGTGACGTTGTCGCCGCTGCCGGTGGCCGAGGAGAACGCCCAGCCGGCGGCGCCGAGGGCGACGGCCATGCCGGCCGAGCCGATCAGGGCGAGCGGCTTGCGGCCGATCCGGTCCACCAGCAGGATCGCGATCACGGTGCCGAGGATGTTGATGACCGAGCCGATGAAGCTGATCAGCAGCGAGTTGCTCTGGTCGATGCCGACCGACTGCCACAGGATCGACGAGTAGTAGAAGATCACGTTGATGCCGACGAGCTGCTGGAAGACCGACAGGCCGATGCCGACCCAGACGATCGGCAGCAGGCCGAAGCGGCCGCCGAGCAGGTCGCGGAAGCGCGGGCGGTGGTCGGAGGCGATCAGGGCCTGGACCTCGGCGATCCGGGCGTCGGTGTCGACGCCCTCGCCCTCGACCTCGGCGAGCACGGTGCGGGCGTCGTCGAGGCGGCCGGCCTGGATCAGGTAGCGCGGGGACTCGGGGATGACCGAGGAGAGCACGAAGTAGACGGCGGCCGGGATCACGCAGATGCCGAGCATCCACTGCCAGGCCTCCAGGCCGAGCAGCCTGCCGCGGGTGTCGCCGCCGGCGGCGTCCGCCAGCACCCAGTTGACCAGCTGGGATATCGCGATGCCGAGCACGATCGCGGCCTGCTGGAAGGAGGCCAGGCGGCCGCGGTACCTGGTCGGCGCGACCTCGGCGATGTAGGTCGGCGCGATCACCGAGGCGATGCCGATGGCGGCGCCGCCCAGCACGCGCCAGAAGGCGAGGTCCCACGCGGAGAACGGGAGCATCGAGCCGACGGCGCTGACGGCGAACATCAGCGCGCCCGCCTTCATGACCTTGATGCGGCCGTAGCGGTCGGCGAACCGGCCGGCCACCGCGGCGCCGATCGCCGACCCGAGCAGGGCCGAGGAGACGATCAGACCGGTCACGCCGTCGCCGACGCCGAACTTCTCCTGGATGCCCGAGACGGCGCCGTTGATCACGGAGCTGTCGTAGCCGAACAGGAACCCGCCGAGGGCTGCGGCGGCGGTGATGAAGACGACGAAGCCGAGGCGGCCGGGCGTGGTGGCCTCGACCGCCCCGGAGGGCTTCTGGGTGACGCTCACGATCTTGACTCCTGGTACTCAACGCTGAGCTCGGTAGCCGAGATCGTAACCCCTGTTCGTTTAACTCTTGTACACCGGGCTCCTCAAGTTTTGCTCCGAGAATTCGTAAGGTGAACAAGCAAATTGGGGCCGGCGAGGTCCCGCGGCGGGGGGCGCGGCCGCGGCGGCGCCGCCCCCCCCCCCCCCCCCCCCCCCCCCCCCCGCCGCCCCCGCGCCGGCGCCCCCGCGCGCCCCCCCGCGCC
>NZ_JBHWGV010000013.1:104403-113923 GCF_042732955.1 Kitasatospora sp. NPDC059747
CGATATGTAACCCCTTGTTCTTTAAACTATTTAACCCGGGGAACCAAACTTTTTGCTCCGATATTTGTTAGGGTCAACAAGAAATTGGGGCCGGGGGGGGCCCCGCGGGGGGCGGCGCGACGGCGGCTGCGCCGCCGCGCCGCTGCGCCGCGCCGCCCGCCGGGCGCCTCACATCGGGGCGGACAGCGACAGCCCGAAGCGGCCTTCCTCGTCCGTCCACCAGTGGGTCAGCCGCATTCCGGCCGCGGCCAGCTCCTCGGCCACCCGCTCGCGGCGGAACTTGGCCGACACCTCGGTGCGCAGTTCCTCGCCGCGGTCGAAGTGCACCGGCAGGTCCAGGGCCGGGATCTTCACGGTCTGGGAGCGCAGCGAGCGCAGCCGCATCTCGATCCACTCCCGCTCCGCGTCCCAGCGCGCGACGTGCTCGAAGGCGTCCGGGTCGAAGTCGGCGCCCAGCTCGCGGTTGAGCACGTTCAGCACGTTGCGGTTGAACTCGGCGGTCACCCCGGACGCGTCGTCGTAGGCGGCGACCAGCGCGGCCGGGTCCTTGACCAGGTCGGTGCCGAGCAGCAGGTGGTCGCCCTGGTCGAGGGTGGCGCGCAGGCCGCCGAGGAAGCCGGCGCGCTCGTCGGGCAGCAGGTTGCCGAGGGTGCCGCCGAGGAAGGCGACCAGGCGCGGGGCGCCGTCCGGCGGCAGGCCGAGCCGCGCGGTGAAGTCGGCCAGCACGCCGTGCACCGCGACCCCGGGGTAGTCGGCGGCGAGCGCCTCGCCGGCCGAGGTGAGCGCGCTCTCGCTGACGTCCACCGGGACGTAGGTGCGCAGCGTGCCGAGGTCGTTCAGGGCGTCCAGCAGGAGCCTGGTCTTCTCGGAGGAGCCGGAGCCGAGCTCGACGAGCGTGCGGGCCTTGGTCGCGGCGGCGATCTCGCCGGCCCGGGCGGTGAGGATGGCCCGTTCGGCGCGGGTCGGGTAGTACTCGGGCAGCCTGGTGATCTCCTCGAACAGGTCGCTGCCGCGCGCGTCGTAGAACCACTTCGGGGGCAGCCACTTGGGTTCGGACGTCAGGCCGTGCTGCACGTCGTGGCGCAAGGCGGTGCTGAAGTGGTCGGCGGGGAGCAGCCTGGTGAGGTCAAAGCTGTTCATGACAGGGCGGTCCTCTGTTCAGAAGGTGAAGGTAGGGCGCGGGCTCAGCCGCGGCGGGGGAGGGGGCGGACGATGACGGCCGGCGCCGGAGGAGGTCCGTCCGGTCCGGCTTCGGTGAGGGCTGCGGCGGTGGCGTCGAGGCCGTTCGGGGCTCCGGCGCCGGCCACGGCTTCCGCGCCGGCCAGGGTTTCCGCACCGGCGAGGGCTTCGGCACCGGCCAGGGCTTCGGCGCCGGCGACGAGGAGCGAGCCCTCGGGGACGGCCGTCCAGCCGGGCTCGTCGTCGTACGGCTCGGAGGCCACCACGAGACCGCCCCCCGGCAGGGTGCGGTGGTGCAGTGTGTCGCCCCAGGTGGTCGCCGCGACCGAGCGGCCGTCGGTCAGCAGCAGGTTGAGCCGCCCGGTGGTGTGCTCGGTGACGTCCGCGACGGTGGCCGCGAGCGCCTCGCCCAGCCCGGCCCCGGCGCGCAGCCGGTGCAGGGTGAGCGCCCACACGAGGGCGGAGTCGGTGCGCGCCTCCAGGTCCAGCAGCTCGGCGGCGGGAAGCAGCCCGGCGAGCGCGTCGAGCTTGTCCGGCCAGCCGGCCACCGCGCCGTTGTGGCTGAAGAGCCAGCGCCCGGCGGAGAACGGTGCGGCGGCGTGCTCGCCGGCCGCGCACCCCTCGGTGGCGGAGCGGACGGCCGCCAGCAGCGCCCGGGTGCGGATCACCCGGGCGAGGTCGGCGAAGGCGGCGTCCGCCCAGATCGGCCCGGCCCGGCGGTAGCGGGCGGGGATCTCGTCGCCGTCCGCGTACCAGCCGAGGCCGAACCCGTCGACGTTCATCGTGCCGTGCTGCTGCGTGCGCGGGGCCCAGGACTGGCGGTGCAGCGCGTACGGCGGCACGACCAGCAGCTCTCCGGGCGCCACCGGCCGGCCCAGGTAGGCGATGTGGCGGCACATCAGGCATCGCCCTGGTCGGGGACGTCGGCGGCCGTGCGGAAGCCGGAGAAGATCTGCCGGCGGACCGGGTAGTCCCAGTTGCGGAAGGTGCCCCGGCAGGCCACCGGCGCGACCGCGAAGGCGCCGCCGCGCAGCACCTTGTACTCGGGCCCGAAGAACACCTCCGAGTACTCCTCGTACGGCCAGGCCCGGAAGCCCGGGTACGGGCGGAAGTCGCTCGCCGTCCACTCCCACACGTCGCCGATCAACTGCCGGACGCCGTACGGGGACTGGCCCGCCGGGTAGCTGCCGGCCGGGGCCGGGCGCAGGTGGCGCTGGCCGAGGTTGGCGTGGTCGGGCGTCGGGCTCCCGTCGCCCCAGGGGTAGCGGCGCGAACGGCCGGTCGCCGGGTCGTGCCGGGCGGCCTTCTCCCACTCCGCCTCGGTCGGCAGCCGCCGCCCGGCCCAACGGGCGTACGCGTCCGCCTCGTACCAGCTGACGTGCAGCACCGGCTCGTCCAGCGGGACGGGCTCCAGCGTGCCGAAGCGGCGGCGCAGCCACTGGCCGTCCTCGTGCCGCCAGAAGAGCGGGGCGGTCAGGCCGGCCTGCCGCCGGTGCGCCCAGCCCTCGGGGGTCCACCAGTGCGGCTCGTCGTAGCCGCCGTCGGCGATGAAGCGCAGGTAGGCGCCGTTGGTGACGGGGGTGGTGTCGAGCCGGAACGCCGGGAGGTCGACGACGTGGGCCGGGCGCTCGTTGTCCAGCGCCCACGGTTCGATGTCCGTGCCCATCGTGAACGGCCCCGCGGGGACGAGGACTTCGGCAGGCAGCGTGGCGGCGTCCGCGGGCGCGGGCGGTGGCGGGGGTGCGGCCAGGGCGGGTTCGCCCTTGCGGAGCTGATGTGTGATCAGCATCGTCTCGTCGTGCTGCTGTTCGTGCTGCGCGATCATGCCGAACGCGAAGCCGGCGTCCAGCAGCGGCGCGCCCTCCAGCGGGCTCGCCGCGAGCAGGTCGAGCACCCGGCCGCGCACCTCGTGCGCGTACGCGCGGGCCTCGCCGGGCGGCAGCAGCGGCAGGCTGGGACGTTCGGCGCGCGGGTGCTGGAACGCGTCGTAGAGCGGGTCGATCTCCGGGTGCATCGGGTCGTGGCCGCCGACGTTGCGCAGCAGCCAGAGCTCCTCCTGGTTGCCGATGTGGGCCAGGTCCCAGACCAGCGGCGACATCAGCGGCGAGTGCTGGGCGGTGAGGTCGTGGTCCTCGACGCAGTCGGTGAGGGCGGCGGTGCGGGCACGGGCGGCGAGCAGCTCGGCGGCGATGGCGTCGCGCAGCGACTCGGTGCCCGCCGGAGCCTCGGCGGGGGGTCGGACGTCGGTCATGGGGCGGCCTCCTCCGGGGGAGTGCGTCGGGTGCCGGCGCGCAGGGCGTCCAGCTGGTCGTCGGCCGGGCAGCGGCCGCGTGCGGGGTAGCGCTCGGCGAATTCGGCGACGGTGGCGCGCAGCCGGGCGGCGCCGGGCAGGCGGCCCAGCGCGGCGTCGGCGGCGGCGAAGCAGGCGAGCGCGGCGCGGCGCAGTTCGGGGTCGGCGACGGCCAGGGTGGCGGCCCGGCGCCAGACGTCGGTGCGCGGTGGGCGCGGCCCGTCCGCGCCCCGCGGCGGCCCCGGCGCCTTCAACGGCTCCAGCGGCTCCAGCGCGGCGAGTGCGGCGTCGGCGGCCACCGGGTCGTCCAGCAGCGCGGTGACCAGGGCCGCGGGCACCACCCAGCCGTCGCCGGGCTGGGCGTCGATCATCCGCAGCTCCAGGTGGCCGCGCGGGCGCACCGGCGGGAAGAGGGTGGTGCGGTGGTAGTCCAAGTCGGCCAGGGTGGGCGGGCGTTCGCCGGCGCCGCGCAGCCAGTCGCGGAAGGTGAGGCCGCGCGGAGCCGTCCACGGCAGGCCGTCCGGGCGGCGCACGCACAGCACTTCGGCGTCCAGCACGTACTGGGCCCACGCCTCGCGGGGGTCGCCGTGGTCGGGGGCCGGGGCGAGCGTGCGGGTCGGGTCCATCCGGGACCACACGGTCTGCCGGGTGGACCGGTGGCCGGTCGGCTTCCCGTCCAGCAGCGGTGAGTTGGCGAAGGCCGCGACCAGCACCGGGCCGAGCCGGTGCGCCAGCAGCCAGCGCCGGTCCACCGCGTGCGGGCCGTCCGCGTCGCCGGCGTCCAGGCACACCTGGAGGGACGCGGTGCCCGTCATCATGATGCGGCCCCAGGGGCCGGCGGAGTCGAAGTGCCGCTCCATCGCGAGGTACCGGGGATGGTCGAGGACCATCCGGCGGGGGCGGGCGAGGGGGTCGGTACCGGTGCCGGTGAGACGCAGGCCCTGCGCCGCGAACGCGGCCCGCAGGGCGGTCAGATCGCGCCGGGTGTCGTCGACGCAGGTCAGGAGGCCGGTGGCGGGCGGGGAGCTGAGCTCGACCTGTCCGCCGGGTTCGAGCGTGAGGCGCGAACCGGAGGGGAGCGATGTGCCGTCCTCGCCGCCGAGCGGCAGCGAACGGAGGGCGGCGTGGGTCCGTTCAGGGGGGACGGGCCGGCTGGGACATCGGTCGTCGTGGACGAACCATTCGACCTCGACACCGACCAGCCGGGGCGGACCGATCTTGAAACACACCCCCGATACGTGGCTGCGCGCTCCCGACTCCGTCAAGGGGGTGACCTTGGTCGGAGGCGTCGGGGGGCTCTGCCGGTCGGGCGGAGTGGTTGGGGATACGGGTATCACCGGACTTACCATCCTCGGGATCACGATTGCGGCCCGGTCTACTTTGCCCAGTCTGCTACGGAGCATGCGGGGGCGCCCCGCAAAATTCGCGTGAATGTTCGTCTTTGCAGGTCAGGGGCGGTGCAATCGGGTGAACGGCACTGTCCGTGAACGTCGTTCGGCGGTATTCCGTGCGGAGTCCGACGGCGCTTTCACGGGTTGCCCCGGGGGTCTTCACGCCCGTGCTCGGATCCGCGCGAGGCGTTCGAGGACGGTCTCCAGCACCGGTTGTGGCAGCGCGTAGTTCAGGCGCAGCGTGCCGTGGCCACCGGGGCCGGACTCGGTGCGGGACTCAGTGCTGGACTCGGCGCCGAACTCGGTGCCGTCGGAGGCTTCCAGTGCGCAGCGGTCGAGGAGCGCCCGGCGGGCGGCGGCCGGGGGGAGCCCCAGCGCGGCGGCGTCGAGCCAGAGCAGGTAGGACGCCTGCGGCGCGGAGCGGACGGCGGGGCCGAGGAGGTCGGTCAGGCGCTCGCGGGCGGCGGCGAGGTGGGCGAGCAGGGCGTCCAGCCAGGGGCCGCCCTCGCTCAGCGCCGCGTGCTGGACGGCCTGTTCGACGAGGCCGCCCTCCCAGAAACCGAAGCCCGCCATGGTGTCGAGCAGCCGGGTGCGTAGGGCCGGGTCGGGCACGAGCGCGAAGCTGCTCGGGAGGCCGGAGGCGTTGAAGGTCTTGCCGACGGAGTTGAGCGTGACCGTGCGGGCGCGGAGCGGCTCGTCGACGGTGGTGACGGCGACGGGGTGGGTGTGGCCGGGATGGGTGAGGTCGCCGTGCACCTCGTCGGAGACCAGCAGCGCGCCCGCCTCGGCCGCCTCCTCGGCGAGGGCGCGGACGTCCCCGGCGGGCCAGACGCGGCCGGACGGATTGTGCGGGCTGCTGAGCAGCACCACGGAGGTGGGGCGGGGAAGCAGACCGGACGGAAGGCGGTAGCCGTCCTCCGGGCGGAGCGTGAGCGGCAGTTCGCGGTACGGCAGGCCGGCCGCGCGGCAGACCTGGGCGAAGCCGCCCCACTCCGGGGTGGGGAAGGCGACGGGCGCCTCCGGGCGTACGGCCTCCAGCAGCAGCCGGATCGCGGTGCGCGGGCCGAACGGCAGGAGCAGCACCCAGTCCGGGTCGACCGCGACGCCGTGCCGCGTCCGGTACCAGCGCGTCACCAGCTCCCGCCCGGCCGGGGCGCACACCGTGTACCCGTACGCCCGGTGCCGGGCCCGGCGGGTGAGCGCTTCGGCGACGGCGGGCGGGCCGGGCAGGTCCATGTCGGCGAGGCTCATGGCGATCACCCCCGGCGCCGCCGCACGCGCCCACTTGCTGCTCCCGGTCCCGGACCGGTCGAAGGGCCGCCCGAAGCCGAAGTCGGGCGTGGCGGCGGTGCGGGCGGGGGAGGGCGTGCGGGGCGGGGTGCTCGGGCTGCGGCTCACGGCGGGCCTCCGGGGCGTCGGGCGTGCGCCGCCACGCTAACCCCGGCGGAGCCGGCCCGTCCCACGCTTCGGGCGCGGCGGGCGGGGCGCGGGGGGTGGGCCGTATGCTCCGGGCGGCCTGCGAACGGCAGGCGCACGGGGGAGAGGCGGGCGGTGCGGATGGCGATGACGGCGCAGGAGACGGCCACCGAACAGGGCGACGAGGTCACGCTGTTCGTGGCCCGGCGGGTCGAGCCGGGCTACGAGGAGGCGTTCGAGGCGTGGGCGAAGAACATCCTCGCCGCCGCGTCCGCCCACGAGGGCAACCTTGGCACCGGGCTGCTGCGCCCGGCCGGGCCGGGCGAACCCTGGCACCTGCTGCTGCACTTCCGTGACGCCGGGGCCTTCCGCGCCTGGCAGGCCTCCCCGGCCCGGGCGGCCTGCTTCGAGAAGGCGGACGGTCACCACTACGAGGTGCACCGGCACGAGATCCTCGGCATGGAGGGCTGGTTCGCCACGACGCCCGGCGCGGCGCAGCGCCGCCCGCCGGTGCGCTGGCGGATGGCAGTTGCCTCGACGCTCGCGATCGCCCCGCTCGTCGTGGCGTCCACGGTGCTGATCGGCCCTTACCTCGCGGGCCTGCCGGTGCCGGTCCGCCCACTGGTCACCGCGCCGCTCATCAGCGGGCTGATGACGTACGCGGCGCTGCCGCTGGTGACGCGGTGGCTGCGGAGGTGGCTGTTCCCGGCGGACAAGTGATCGGTGAGACGGGTGACCGCTGACGAGTGACCGCTGATCGCTGACAGATGACAGAAGACAGATAACAGATTTCAGCGGACAGATTTTGAAATCTGTTCGCTGAAATCCGTCCGCCGAACCCCGTCGGCCGTCACCCGCCCGCCGCCGCCAGGTACCGGGCCAGGCCGCGCCGTCCCCGTCGCATCATCACCGCGTGGTTCGCCCGGAACAGCGGGTGCAGCGGCAGGGCGAGGCGGCGCAGCAGGGGTTTGCCGGGGCGGGTGTCCTCCTCGAAGAGCACGCGGCAGCGGGCCGCGCCCTCCGGCGTGACGGTGAACCGGGACCACCCGGCGAGGTCGCCCCGCATGGCGACCTCCAGCACCCCCGCCACCGGGTCGCGGCGGCGCGCCTCCAGCCCGATCACCAGCGTGTACGGCAGCAGTGCGCGCACCACCACCTCCCCCTCCTCCTCGCCCGTCTGCCGCACCTCCCGGATCTCCGGCCACCACAGCGGGTAGCTCCGTACGTCCTCCAGCGCCGCGAACACCTCCCGTGCGGGCGCGGCGAATTGCCACGTGCCCCGGAAGCGGTAGTGGTTGGGGTCCACGGCCCCAGCCTAGTCCGGTCGGGTCAGGCCGAACGCGGTGTTGACCAGGGCGACGTGGCTGAACGCCTGTGGGGTGTTGCCGAGTTGGCGTCCGGCGTGCGGGTCCCACTGCTCCGAGAGCAGGCCCAGGTCGTTGGTGAGCCCGACCAGGCGCCCGAACAGTTCGCGAGCCTCGTCCGCCCGTCCGGTGGCGGCGAGCGCGTCGGCGAGCCAGAACGAGCAGGCGAGGAAGGCGCCTTCGTCCTCGGCCAGCCCGTCCCCGGAGAGCCTGTCCCCGGCCGGCCCGTCCCCGGAGGGCCCGCCCTCGGAGAGCCCACCCACCGCCCACCCGTCCCGGCCAGGCCCGCCGCCGGACCGTCCGGCCCGGTACCGCCGGACCAGTCCGCCGTGGTCGAGCCCGTCGCGGACGGCGTCGACGGTGCGCACGACCCGGGGGTCGTCCGGTGGCAGGAACCCGCTCTTGACGACGAACAGGGTGGCCGCGTCCAGCCCCCGCCCCCCGTAGTGCTGGACGAAGACGCCGCGCCGCCGGTCGTAGCCGTGGGCGCACACGTCGGCGTGGACGGCGTCGCGCATCGCCCGCCACCGCTCCGTCGGCGCAGGCAGCCCGGTGGCCTCGGCGAGCCGGACGGCGCGGTCGGCGGCGACCCAGCACATCACCTTGGAGTGCACGAAGTGCCGCCGCCCGTCGCGCACTTCCCACAGTCCTTCGTCGGGTTCGCGCCAGTGCTGTTCCAGGTAGGCCATGAGCGCCCGGAGCAGCATCCAGACGTGCCGCTCCATCGGCAGACCGGCCAGCAGCGCGAGGTGCAGGGTGTCCACCACCTCGCCGTAGACGTCGAGTTGGAGCTGGCCGACGGCGGCGTTGCCGAACCGCACCGGCCGCGAGTCCTCGTAGCCGGGCAGCCAGTCGGCGGTGGTCTCGCCGAGCACGCGCTCGCCGGCGACCCCGTAGACGGCCTGGAGGTCGCCAGGGTCCCCGGCGATGGCGCGCAGCAGCCAGCGGCGCCAGGCGACGGCCTCCTCGCGGAACCCGCTGCGCAGGAGGGCGGAGAGCGTCATGGAGGAGTCGCGCAGCCAGCAGAAGCGGTAGTCCCAGTTGCGCGCCCCGCCGATTCGTTCGGGCAGCGAGGCCGTGGGCGCGGCGACGATCCCGCCGGTGGGCGCGTACGCCAGCGCCTTGAGGGTGATCAGCGAGCGCAGGACGGCGGCCCGCCACTCGCCCTGGTAGCGGCACCCGGCCGCCCAGTGCTGCCAGCGGGAGACGGTGTCGAGCAGCGCCCGGTCGGGGTCGGTGCGCGGGGTGGTGGCCAGGTGGGAGGGCTGCCAGGTGAGGACGAACGGGACGCGTTGCCCGGCGGCGACGGTGAAATCGGACGTGGTGACCCCGTCGAGGCCGTAGGTGTGCACGCCGTCGGGCACCCGCAGCCAGGCGGAGTCGGGCCCGGCGACGGCGACCCGGTGGTGTCCGGTGCGCCGCACCCAGGGGTCGACGCGCCCGTAGTTGAAGCACAGCCGCAGCGCGCCGCGCATCGGGACGCTGCCCGTGAGGCCGTCGACGACGCGGATCAGCTGCGGGGCGCGCCGCCCGTCCGGGCCGCGCTGCGGCATGAAGTCGGTGACCCGGACCTGCCCGGCGGCGGTGTGCCACTCGCTCTCCAGGACGAGGCTGTCGCCCCGGTAGCGGCGGGTGCGGCAGGTGCCGGCGCCCGCGGGGGCGAGCCGCCAGGCGCCGTGGCAGGGGTCGCCGAGCAGTCCGGCGAAGCAGCTGGGGGAGTCGAAGCGGGGCAGGCACAGCCAGTCGACCGAACCGTCCCGGCCGACCAGGGCGGCGGTCTGCAGGTCGCCGATGAGGGCGTAGTCCTCGATGCGTCCGGCCATCACCTCCATTCTCGGCTCCGTGCCCGCCCGGCGCCCCCGCCCGGCGCCCCCGCCGCC
>NZ_JBHWGV010000014.1:0-4874 GCF_042732955.1 Kitasatospora sp. NPDC059747
AGGATCGGACGGGCCTCCTCGATCGAGTACTTCTGCATGCCCGCCAGATCGGCGTGGCCCGGACGCGGACGGGTCAGCGCCTCGTTGCGGGCCAGCCCCGCCAGCACCTCGGGATCGACCGGGTCGGCCGACATGACCTGCTCCCACTTCGGCCACTCCGTGTTGCCGACCATGACCGCCACCGGGCTGCCCATGGTCAGGCCGTGCCGGACACCGCCGAGGAACGTCACCTCGTCCCGCTCGAACTTCATCCGCGCGCCACGACCGTAACCGAGCCGGCGACGCGCCAGCGCGTCGGCCACCACGGCGGTGGTGACCGGTACACCAGCGGGCAGGCCCTCCAGCGTCGCGACCAGTGCGGGGCCGTGCGACTCCCCCGCCGTCAGCCAGCGCAACGTACCCAACGGAGCTCCTTCATCAGCGGGCCGGCCCACGGGCCGCCCCGGGCGTGCCTTCTGACCGAATCCTTTCATGTCCCGAGGTCACCCGGGGGCGTGGTCCGCGTGACGGACGGCGACCGGCCGCCCAGCGGGACGGACGGGACCGACCGGGACGAGGGCGTGTCTTTCGGATCAGGCCGGGACAAGCCGGGCGGCGGCCTCGTACCCGCCGCCTCAGCGCCCGGAGAGCGCCTTCTCCCCCGCCTCGCGCATCGCCGCGAGCGGCCCCGGCGTCCGCCCCGTGAAGGCCTCGCTCTGCAGCACCGCCTGGTGCACGAGCAGGTCGAGCCCGCCCAGGACGGTGGCCCCGCGCCCGGCGCACTCGGCCGCCAGCGCCGTCGGCCAGGGGTGGTAGAGCACGTCGAACAGCGCCCCGGGCTCGGCGGGCAGCGCCGCGACGAACCCGTCCGTCGAGCCGACCGGCGTCGTGGAGACGGTGAGCGGCTGCGCCAGCGCCTCGGCACCGCGCTCCCAGTCGGCCGTGCGCACGACGACGCCGAGCCGCTCGCCGAGCTCGGCCATCTCCCGGGCCCGCTCGGCACTGCGCACGTAGACCGTCACCTCGCCGGTGCAGATCTGCGCCAGCGCGGCCAGCGCGGAGGACGCCGTGGCCCCCGCGCCCAGCACCGCCGCGCCGGGCACCTCGGTGATGCCGCGCTCGCGCAGCGCGTTCACCAGGCCGCGGACGTCGGTGTTGTCGCCGGTGCGCCGTCCGTCGGCGGTGAACACCACCGTGTTCACCGCCTCCACCGCGCGCGCCGTCGCGCTGACCTCGTCGAGCAGCGGGATGACCGCCCGCTTCAGCGGCATGGTCAGCGACAGGCCCGCCCACTGCGCCTCGTCCAGCCCGGCGACGAAGCCGGGCAGGGCGGCCTCGTCCAGCTCGAACCGGTCGTAGCGCCAGCCGTCCAGCCCGAGCGCCGCGAAGGCGGCCCGGTGCAGGTCCGGCGAGAGCGAGTGGGCGATCGGCGAGCCGAGGACGGCGGCCCGGTGTTTGGTGGTCAACGCAGCTTCTCCGTGGGCGGGTTACCGGTGCGGGCTACTTGGTGGTGCAGTGGCCGCGGGCCTCGTCGAAGTTCTGGCCGGCCGACTGGCAGTACTCCTTGACGTTGGCGTAGTGCTCCTTGGCCGTCTCGGCGAAGCGGGTCTCGGTCTGGGACATCGCGATGAAGTACAGCCACTTGCCGTCCGCCGGGTGCAGCACCGCGTTGATCGCCTCGTCGCCGGGGTTGGAGATCGGCGTCGGCGGCAGGCCGGGGTTGAGGTAGGTGTTGTACTTGTTGGACGCGTTGTCCATGTCCTGCTTGTTGAGGTCCTTGCGGCCCAGCGAGTACTGCAGCGTGGTGTCCATGCCGAGGCGGTGGTGGGTCTCGGGCTCGTTGGCCAGGCGGTTCTGGATGGTCTTGGCCATCTTCGCGAAGTCCGCCGGGTTGTTGCCCTCGCGCTGCAGGATGCTCGCCTCGATGAGCACCTCGTAGCCGTTCTTCAGCCCCACCGAGGCGGCCTGGCCGTCCAGGTTGGCGTACTTGTCGGTGGCGGTCTTCACCATCTGCTTGAGCAGGTCCTCGGGCTTCATGCCGTCGGCGATGTTGTAGCGCGTCGGCCACAGGAAGCCCTCGACGTTGCCCTGCGCGTACGCGGGCAGCCCGAAGGTGTTGACCTGGGTCTTGGCGACGTTCGCCGTGGTGCCGGGCGCCAGCTTCAGCTTCTCGTCGATCTTGGCGTAGATCTCGGAGGAGTTCTTGCCCTCCGGGAACACGATCGCCGCGCCGCCCGCCTGCGCGAGGAGTTCCTTGAGCGCGTCGGCGGCCGGCATCTCCTTCTTCAGCGTGTAGAAGCCCGGCTGCACGGTCGTGCACTTCGGCTCGGCGTCACAGGCCTTGCTGTACGCGTCGACGCTCTTGACCACGCCGGCGTTCTTGAGCGCGAGGCCGACCTGCGCGCCGACCGCGCCCGGCTTGACCTCGACCTGGACGGAGCCGGTGCCGTCGCCCGCGAAGTCCGGCGGCGGGCCGAAGTGGTCCTTGTAGAAGCCGTAGCCCCACCAGCCGGCCCCGGCCATGGCCCCGACCAGGACGAGGGCGACCACCAGGCAGGCACCGCTGTTGCGGCGGCCCGACTTCTTGCCCTTCTCCTTGCGCTTCTTCTGCGCCTCGCGGGAGACGTCCTCCTCGCCGAGGAAGCCGGCCTGCCCGATCTCGCCGTCCTCCTCGGGGTACGCGCCGTCCCCGTGGTGGCCGTCGTCGGAGTGGCCCTCCTCGAAGTGGTCGTCCCACTCCTCCCCGGCGGGCTCGTGCCCCGCCGCCGGAGCGGCACCGGCCTCCAGCGCGGCGGCCTCGGCCTCCCAGTCGATCCCGTCCGGCCCGGGCCCGGAGACGGGCTCGGCCTGCTGCGGTACGGGCTGCGCCGCCCGCTGCGGAGCCTGGGGCCGCATCTGCTGCGGGGGCGTCTGCTGCTGCACCGGGGCCTGCTGCATCGGGGCCTGCGGCATCTGCTGCTGGTACTGCCCCTGCTGCGGGTGCTGGCCCTGCTGGGGATACTGGCCCTGCTGCTGCGGATACTGCCCCTGTTGCGGGACGCCCTGCTGCGGAAAGCCCTGCTGACCCATCTGCTGCTGGTACTGCCCCTGCTGGGGGTACTGGCCCTGCTGGGGATACTGCCCCTGCTGCTGGTACTGCTCCTGGCCGCCCGGGTAGCCCTGGCCGTACCCCTGCTGCTGGAAGCCCTGCGGGTCCTGGAAACCCTGCTGGCCCATGCCCTGCTGACCCATGCCCTGCTGGGCCATCTGCTGCTGGTACTGCTCCTGCTGCGGGTAGCCCTGCTGGCCCATGTGCTGCTGGGCCGTCTGCTGCCACTGGCCGTCCTGCTGTCCGCCGTAGGCGGGATCACCGGGGTGCCACGGCTCGGCGCCCTGGGGGCCGTAGCCCCGACCCAGATCGGTCATTGATCCCCTTACCCGACGGAGACGACCGGCGGATCGGACCGGCCGCGCGGGACGGCGTCCCGGCTGATTCTCGAACCGGCGTGCTAGCGCAACGCCTGGGAGGAGACGTTACCGTACCGCAGACATACCGCCGTAAAGGCGAAACCTCCGTCAGTGCCCGCCCTGACCTGCCGGGGCTCCGCCCGGCTGGGAGGCCGTCGCCGGGGTGGGCGTGCCGGAGGCCGCGGCCGAGGCGCTCGACTGCGCCGCCCGGTAGGCGTTGAAGTCCGCCACGTTGCGCTGCTGGACGTCGAAGCTGTCGGTGAAGCGGGTGTCGCCCGGCTTCACGGTGACGAAGTACAGCCAGTCGCCGGGTGCCGGGTCCAGCGCGGCCATGACGGCCTGGCGCCCGGGGTTGGAGATCGGCGACGGCGGCAGCCCGGCGTGCAGGTAGGTGTTGTAGGGCGAGTCCAGCCGGGTGTCGGTCACCGTGGTGTTCAGGGTGGAGCGGCCGAGCGCGTAGTTGATCGTCGAGTCGAGCTGGAGCGGCATGTTCCTGGCCAGCCGGTTGTAGATCACCCGCGCGACCTTGCTCATGTCCTCGGAGTTGTCGGCCTCGCCCTGGACCATGCTCGCCACCGTGACCAGGCCGTACAGGCTCTGGCCGAGGGTCTGGGCGACGACGTTGGCGTCGTCCCGGGAGTACTCCTTGCCGGCCCGGTCGACCATCTGCTTCAGCAGGTCGACGGCGGTGGTCCCGTCCGTGACGCTGTACGTCGCGGGGAAGAGGTAGCCCTCCGGGCTGCCGTTGGCGAAGTCCGGCAGGCCCAGCTCGGCGCCCTGCTCCTGCGCGGTGCGCTGGGTGGTGCCGGCCGGGAGGTTCAGCTTCTTGTCGATCGCCGTGAAGATCTGGTAGCCGCGCCAGCCCTCGGGAATGGTGAGGCCGTTGGCGTTGGCCGGGTCGATCAGGATCGCCAGCGCCGCCGCGGCCGACATCTTCTGCTTCAGCGTGTACGTGCCCGGCTGGATCCGCCCGGCCGCCGCCGCGCTGCCCTTGGCCGCCCGGGTGAAGGCCAGCGAGCTGGCGACGACGCCGTTGCGCACCAGCGCCGACGCGATCTGCGACAGGCCCGCGCCCTCCGGTACCGAGACCTGGACGTCCCCGGCGCCCTGCCCCGCGTAGTCGGCGGCGGCCGGCGGCTTGCGCTGGCCCTGCACCCAGGTCCACCCGGCCAGCCCGGCCCCGCCGAAGACGGCCACCAGGGCGAGCGCGGTGAGCCCGCAGGCCAGT
The DNA here is from genome assembly GCF_042732955.1 of Kitasatospora sp. NPDC059747. NCBI lineage: Bacteria > Bacillati > Actinomycetota > Actinomycetes > Kitasatosporales > Streptomycetaceae > Kitasatospora > Kitasatospora sp. NPDC059747. The sequence continues at coordinate 4,655 of NZ_JBHWGV010000014.1, forward strand.
CCGTTACGCCATCGGTGGGGATCCGGTGCATCGGGGCGCGGACGGGGCGCGCCCGGCGGACGGCCCTCCGGTTCCAGCACCGGCGCACCGAGATGGCCGGGCGTGAGACCCGGGTGGAAGTCCTGGTCGGTCATGGCGCGCGCCCCCTCGTCGGTCCCGGAAGAAACGAGAGGGGTCGGGGGGGGGCGGGCGGGCGCGCCCCCGCCCCGCCCCCCAGTAT